>JALVJO010000114.1 GCA_027028245.1 Deltaproteobacteria bacterium | reverse complement strand
TGGGACCTTCAAGGACGTCTTCAGTGATCTCCTCGCCCCTGTGTGCAGGCAGACAGTGGAGAACTATGGCATCGTCCTTGGCCAGGGATACCAGCCTGGCATTTACCTGGTATGGCATGAAGATATCTCTTCTTCCCTCTGCCTCGCCCTCCTGGCCCATGCTGGCCCAAACGTCTGTATTTATGACATCGGCGTCCCTTGCTGCCTCTTCGGGGTCATTTACTACCTGGATGGGGCTTGAGGCATGGCTTTTTGCCGCCTGGAGGATTTTCTGGTCTGGATGGTAGCCCTCGGGACAGGCCAGTACCAGGGTGAAATTCAGCCGTGCAGCCGCCTGGATCCATGAATGCGCAACATTGTTGCCGTCTCCGATCCAGGCAATCTTGAGCCTGGAAAGATCCCTGCCCTTGTATTCCATCACCGTCATTATATCCGAAAGGATCTGGCATGGATGGTGCTGATCGGTCAGCCCGTTTATCACAGGTATGTCAGACCATTTTGCCAGCTCTTCCACGATATGCTGGCCGTAGGTGCGGACCACCAGGCAGTCCAGGTAGCGGGAAAGGACCCTGGCAGTATCCTTCAGGGGCTCACCCCGTTTCAATTGAAGGTCCCGGGACGGCATGAAGGATACGCAGCCGCCAAGCTGGAACATGGCGGCCTCGAAGGAGATCCTGGTCCTGGTGGAAGGCTTTTCAAAGAGCATGCCTATGGTCTTGCCAGAAGCCGGGCTGTAAGGGATGCCGCGCTTCTTTCTTTCCTTCAACTCCATGGCACGGCTTATGATTTGAAGCAGCAGGTCCTTGTCAAGATCAGCGACCTGGAGATAATGTCTGGGTTGTTCTTTCATCTGTCCTATCCCGTGAATTTGGTTATTGGAAATCTTCGGCCTGGGCCCTTCAAGGATTCGAGGACTTGTACCTGTAAAGGGCATCCAGCAGCCGGTCTATTTCCTCCTTTTCCATGATAAAGGGAGGAAGGAGCCTCAGTATAAGCCCCTGTGCAACAAGAACCAGGAATCCTTCCTTCATCAGCCATGAAGCAAGGTCCGGCATGGCCTTTTTGAATTCCACACCAAGTATCATGCCTCTGCCCCTTACTTCCTTCACTTTATCCCATCTTGATGCGAGTTTTCGGAGGCCTTCCATGAGGTATTGGCCCTTTTCCCTTACCTGTCTGAGGATATCGGTCTCCAGCAGCTGTTCCAGCACTGCCCCTGCAGCTGCACAGGCAATCGGGTTTGCCCCAAAGGTGGAGGCATGTGTGCCTGGTCCCAGGTGTTTCATTGCCTCTTCCCTTGCCAGCATTGCCCCTATTGGCACTCCTCCGGCAAGACCCTTGGCAAGACATATGACATCCGGCTCCACAGGGGTCTGTTCATAGGCAAAAAGGGATCCTGTTCTGCCCATGCCCACCTGAATTTCATCAAAGATGAGGAGTGCGCCGAGTTGGTCAGCGGTCTGTCTAGCCGCCTGGAGAAACTCGTCGGTAAGGGGTCTGACTCCTCCTTCTCCCTGGATCGGCTCCACCATGACAGCGGCAGTCCTTTTGCCGGCTGCAAGCTCGAGGGCCCTGATATCATTTGGGGGCACATGGGTAAAACCGGGAGGCAGGGGCTCAAAGCCGCGCTGATAAACCGGCTGGCCAGTGGCAGTGATTGCTGCCAGGGTACGGCCGTGAAATGAACCCTGGAGGGTGATGATCTCAAAGCAGTCAGGCCCCCTGGTGTCGTGGCCGTATTTTCTTGCAAGCTTGATTGCTGCTTCCACTGCTTCGGCGCCGGAATTACAGAAAAAGACCCTGTCAGCGCAGGAGTTTTCCACCAGAAGTGATGCAACCTTCAGCTGGGGCTCGGTCCAGTACAGGTTTGAGACATGAAAGAGCCTTTCTGCCTGGGCCTTTACAGCCTCGACTATGTGAGGGTTGCAGTGCCCGAGGCTGCATACCGCAATGCCGGAAGTGAAATCAGTATATTGCCTGCCCTTGTCATCCCAAAGCCTGGTGCCGCTTCCCCTGGTTATGGTTATGCCGAAACGGCTGTAAGTTTCTGCAATATAGCTGTAGGGTTTTATTGTATTCGTATCCATCTATGTTAACCTTAAACAGCCTATGCTGCTGATCTTAATAACAACGTCTTAGCATGAAATGGGAAAACATCCTTTATAGCACTTTTTTCAGATAATAAAAAGCGAGGAACAGGGATTTTATGAAGATTATACTAATTTTGCTCGCTCTTTTTTTGAACTGTGTTTCCGCAGCATCAGCAGATGATGTCCTGGACAGCATGGAAAAGGCAAAAAAGTTCTATCAGGAGGGCAACTATTCCAAGGCCGTCTCTGAACTTCAGTTTTCCGTGGGCCTCATCCAGGAAAAACAGGTGGAGAGGTATAAGGTTATCCTGCCGGATCCGCCTCCAGGCTGGACAGGGGACAAAACGGAGATCAGCAGGGCAGGAGGTCTTGGTATCCCGGCAGGGATCACGGTTTCAAGGGCCTACCATGGAAACGATGGGCAGGATGTCACCGTAGAAGCGGTCATCGATTCTCCCATGGTTTCCGGGCTTGCAATGATATTCGGAAACCCTGTGCTCATGGGCAATAAGCGCCTGGTGGTGGTGAACGGGGAAAAGGCCCTGGAAGAATGGGACCAGGCCGATGCAACAGGAAGCCTCCAGATAATCATACAAAATCGAATGCTGCTGACAGTTTCCGGTACACACCTAAAGTCCAAGGATATACTATACGAGTTCTCCAAAAGGATAGATTTCAACAAAATAAGAAAAATGCTTCAGGAGTGAGAATATGAAAAAAACAATACCATTTTTTTTGTCAGCAGTGATATTGATTTCCTGTTTCTTACTGGCTCATACAGCAGATGCAGGGCTGATTATTGAAAGAGTACGTACCGTGGCTGCACCTGGCCAAAAGGATATCTCCGAAAAGCAGGTATCCTATTTCCAGGACAACAAGGTAAAAACCGTATCCCAGGACGGGACCTACGCCATCTTGGACCTTCAGAAAGGGACAATGACCATGGTGAATCCTTCCAAAAAGGAATACCAGGTAACCTTGCTTAAGGATATGCTGAAAAGGATGGAGACAGGCATGAACCAGCTCAAGAAAAAGTTCAATGCCCTGCCCCCGGAACAGCGGGCAATGGTGGAGCAGATGATGGGAGTTAAAAGGTCTCAAACAGCACAACTGAAACTCAAGGAAACCGGTAAGACCACAAAGATTGCCGGTTATGCCTCCAGGGAATTTGTCATACTGAAAAACGGCAGACCCCTGGCCGAATACTGGGTTTCTGACGCCCTGAAAAAGGATATCCTGAAGGAAATAGATAAATCCAAGATGGATAAGTTTGAACAGGCCATGAAGAAGATCTCCACTGAGGGTCTTCCCTTTGCCAATTCAGAGGCTGACGACATGATGAAACTGGAACAGAAGGTCCACGAGGCAGGAGAGGTCGTAAAGGAGGTGCACCACGCTGGCCAGGAAGTATCCATTCCCGGCGATTCATTCCGCGTTGTGTCTGTAAGGAAGGCTGCCATTTCAGCCTCTGAGTTCGAGATTCCCAAGGGCTACAAGAAGACTGCGGCCCCCATGGAAAAAATGGCGCCTTTGGCCAACCATTAGGAAACTCTTTTTCTCGAATATAGTGCAGCCCAATCGTTAATCATGAAAACAGGTGCCTGGAAAAATTGTTTTATCCTGCCGGTCCTTCTTGTTTTTATCCTGCTGTTTAACGGTTGTCAGGAACAGGAGGGAAGACAGTCTGGTTCATCCTTTCGGCACCAGGAGGCAGCCCGGGTAGTCTACCGGCTTAAATGGCTTTTCAACGCAAGTACCATTGGGGATATCTGGGCGAGAGACCAAGGGATTTTCAAGACCAAAGGGCTCGATGTTGTGTTGAAGGAAGGGGGAGCCGAGCACGATGCCATAGAGGAAATGGAGCTTGGCCGTGCAGATTTCGGTGTGGCTTCAGCAGATCAGGTCATAAGGGCTGCATCACGTGGTGCCGACTGTCTGGTGATAGCACAGATATTTCAGGAAAATCCCCTGCAGTGGATCTTCAACAGTTCCAGGGTGAAGCTGGACCTGGAAAGTCCGTCAGAATCCCTTAAGAAACTGACCATCGGAATCACCTACGGGGGAAACGACGAGGCGATATTCATGGCCCTGGCAGGCAGGCTCGGCCTGGACCCTGACAGCCTGCATCTCTATGCAATAACTTACGATTATACGCCATTCTGGAAGGGCGAGGTGGATCTGTGGCCGTGCTACATAAACACCCAGGGCATCACCCTGAGCGAGAAAATGGCCGGCATGGGAGAAAGGGCCGGATTTTTCAACCCGTGCAGATACGGCATCCGATTCGTGGCAAATTCCCTGGTTACTTCCAGGAAATTCCTGAGAAAACACCCTGAAACCGTAAAACTTTTTCGAGAATGCGTGATACAGGGCTGGGAGCAGGCAATAAGACCGGAAAACCTGGAAAAGGCTGCCCAAATCCTTGCTACCTATGAAAAGAACCTGTCCCTGAACACCATAAAAGAGCAGCTGAAGGCAACAACATCCCTGATCACCGGTCATGGTTCGCACCGGGTGGGTTACATTGACCGTGAGGCGTGGCGCCAGACCGAGGAGATCATGTTCCAGCAGGGACTCATCAAAAAAAGGGTAAACGTGGACGATCTTCTGCTCTAGTGAGCGCCGAAAAAGTTTTTATCTCGCCTTGGGTGGTCGTCTGTGCGCCCGTGGCCCTTTTCATGCCGGAAAGGCTGGAGCAGCAAGAAAGTTTCGATTTTTTTGCCCCCTTTTGCCATGCAGGATTTAAGTAATCTTAGAAATCAACGTAGAAATCATCTTCCCCGCCGCCGGCAGGAATCTCCTTTACTTCAACCTTTTCCACCCTGGAATACTGAGGGCCTTGATTCAGCCAGACGACCAGCTGAGAAATTTTTTCCTCAGGCCCTTCTGCCTCTAGTTCCACCGAGCCGTCCGGCATGTTTTTTACCCATCCCTTCAGGCCCAGGGCCCTGGCAGTATCCCTGGTAGAAGCCCTGAAATAGACACCCTGCACCAGACCTGTAACCTTGGCATGAATCCTTTTCATCGACCCCTCCTTTGAGAAATCCGTACCCTTCAGTCCTGGCGCGTCAGCTCAAGGAATTCTTCTTCCGTGATGGTTTTCACCCCGAGCTTTCTCGCCTTTTCGAGTTTAGAGCCTGGGTTTTCGCCCACAACTACAAAATCTGTCCTTTTCCCCACAGTGGATTGAACCTGTCCCCCCAGGGCAGTCACCAGCTTCTTGGCCTCTTCCCTTTTGAAGTGGGAAAGGCTGCCGGTAAATACAAAACTCTTGCCCTTGAGGGGAAGCTCCTCCTGCTTTTGCCCTTCAATGACAATGCCTGCTTCCATGAGCCGTTTAATAAGAGTTCTGTTTTTTTCATCGGAAAACCACTGGGCAATGCTTCCTGCTACTTCTGGTCCTATTCCCTCTATGGCTTCCAGGTCCTGGCGGCTGGCATTCATCAGCCTGTCCAGGCTCTTAAAGTGTTCTGCAAGAACTTGCGCAGTGACCTCTCCCACGTGCCTGATGCCTATGGCAAAAAGGAATCTGGCAAGGGTGGTATGCTTGCTGTTTTCCAGGGCAGCAAGGAGGTTTTCAGCTGACTTTTCAGCAAATCCCTCCAGGGACAGGAGGTCTTCTTTCTTTATGTAATAGAGATCCGGGATGTCGCGGATGATGCCTGCTGTTATTAGCTGCTCCACCACTTTTGGGCCGAGGCCCTCTATGTCCATGGCGCCCTTGCTTACAAAATGGGCAATGCGCTTTGCAAGCCTTGGAAAACAGTCAGGGTTGGGGCAGCGCCAGATGGCCTCTCCATCTTTCCTGACCAGCCTGGAACCACATACAGGGCAGTACTGCGGCATTACAAAGGGCTTTTCCTGGCCGGTACGTCTTTCCTTGAGGGGGCGCACCACTTCGGGAATGACGTCCCCGGCCCGCCTGACAATTACCCAGTCTCCTATCCTGATATCCCTGCGTCTTATTTCATCTTCGTTGTGGAGAGTTGCCCGGCTGACCGTTACTCCGCCCACCTTGACAGGCTCCATGACCGCCACCGGGGTTACGGCCCCCGTGCGCCCTACGCTCAGGATTATGTCTTTTATCCTGGTGATACTTTGGGCCGCCTCGAATTTGTATGCAAGGGCCCACCTGGGGCTTTTTGCCTTTGCACCAAGTTTTTCCTGGAGGGACAGATCATTGACCTTTATTACCATTCCGTCGATTTCATAATCCAGGCTCGGTCTAAGCTCTGCAAGACGCTGGTGGTAGCTTATGGCCTTTTCTATGCCCATCACCTTTTTTATGAGGGGATTGACCCTGAGCCCCCAGTTTTTGAAGGTATGGAGCAGTTCCCACTGGGTGTTGAAGCTCCGGCCCGTAATCCTTCCCACGCCGTACAGAAAGATCTGGAGTGGGCGGCTTGCGGTCACCTTTGGATCCAGCTGCCTGAGGGAACCTGCAGCGGCATTTCTGGGATTGGCAAAAGGCGGCAGGCCCTGCTTTTTTCTTTCCTGGTTGAGTTTTTCAAAGGCCCTCTTTTCCATGTAGACTTCTCCCCTGGCCTCCAGGAGCTCCGGTACCGGTTCGTTTCGAGAAAGCAGTTTCAGGGGAATGGAAGGAATTGTGCGCAGATTGTTGGTTACGTCTTCACCGTTGAATCCGTCTCCACGTGTGGATCCAAGGGTGAAGATGCCCTTTTCATAGACCAGTTCCACTGCCAGACCATCCATCTTGGGCTCCAGCGTGTATTCTATGTCCTCTTCGCTGCCCAGGAATCTTTTTATCCTTGCGTCGAATTCCCTTACCTCCTCAGGAGAGAAGGCGTCATCCAGGCTCAGCATAGGCACATGGTGGGGGACTGTGCGGAATTTTTCCGAGGGAGGGGCACCGACCCTCTGGGTAGGCGAGTCAGGTGTTATGGTCTCGGGGTATTTTTCCTCCAGGGCCTTCAGCTCATTTACCAGGGCATCGTAATCCTCGTCACTTATAACAGGTGAATCCAGGACATAATAGCGATAGTTATGGTAATTTATCTCATCCCTGAGCTTCTGGATGCGCTCTAATACCTCTTCTGGTACGTTCATTTTTCTTCCTGAATGATTTCAAAGTTTATATGGCGCCTGGCCTTGTTCACTGAAATCAGGCGCAGGGTCACCTCCTGTCCCAGCCGGTAAGTCTTGCCTGTCCTTCTACCCCGGAGTATGTGCCTCCTGCCGTCGAATTCATAATAGTCGTCTGCCATGTCCACGAGTCTTACCAGGCCGGATATGAGTATCTCCTTTAGTTCCACGAACATGCCGAAGGATGTCACAGAGGAAATAATGCCGTGAAATGTCTCGCCTATCTTATCCTCCATGTATCGAACCTTGAGCCTGTCCAGCATTTCGCGTTCGGCCTCCATGGCATTTCTTTCTTCCTGGCTGAGTTTCTGGCCCAGAACCGAAAGCTCCTCGTTTTTATAGATCTGGCGTTTCCTGACCCTCCTCAGGTTGCCCTTGAGCACCCTGTGGACAATGAGATCCGGATAGCGCCTTATGGGAGATGTAAAATGGAGATAGGTAGGCGAGGCCAGGCCGAAATGGCCTTTGTTCTCAGGGGAGTAGACGGCCTGATTCATGGTTCTAAGAAGCATGGAATTTACCACGTATTCCTCTGGTCTTCCTTCTACCATTCCCAGGATCTTCTGACACCAAAAGGGGGAGATTTTCTTGGGTGCCTTGACGTTGTGCCCCAGGGATCTCAGGAACCCCACCAGGTCTTCGATCTTTTCCCTTTCAGGCGGCTCGTGGATCCTGTAGAGCGTCGGGATGGAACGCTGGGAAAGGAACCTGGCCACTGCTTCATTGGCTGCTATCATGAACTCTTCTATGAGCCTGTGGGCCATGCTGCGTTCCCTTTTGACAATGGCCTCCAGCTCACCGGTAAGGCCCAGGATCACCTCGGATTCCGGAAGGTCAAAGTCGATGCTCCCCCGTTGCCTTCTCTTGTCCATGAGGAGCTTGGCCAGTTCTGCCATTTGGTTCAGTGTCTTGATGAACCGAGAGTACTTTCGGTGCAGATCCTTGTCCCTGCCGTCCAGGAGCCTCTGTACCTTTTTATAGGTGAACCTCTGGTGACTCTTGATCACTGCCTTGAAAAAGGTTGATTTTCTGACCTCGCCACTGTGGTCAAAGTATATCTTGGCCACCATTGCAAGCCTGTCTTCATCAGGGACCAGGCTGCAAATGCCGTTGGAAAGCCTTTCCGGAAGCATGGGAATTACCCTGTCCGGGAAGTACACGCTGGTACCCCTTTGCACAGCATCAACGTCAAGTGGAGAATTTTTTTCAACGTAGTGGCTCACGTCTGCTATGGCCACGGTGAGAATAAAACTCTTGGCAGTCTTTTTTACATGCACTGCATCATCGAAATCCCTGGCGTCTTCTCCGTCTATGGTCACAAGGGGCAGCTGCCTGATATCCTTTCTGCCTGAAAGGTCATTTTCTTCCACCCGGGCCGGGATCTCACGCGCCTGTATCTTTGCCTTTTTTGAAAATTCGTGGGGAAGCTGATACTTGTTGATTACTATCCTGGACTGAACCTCTATGTCATTAGGATCACCCAGAACCTTGATGATTTCACCTTCGGCCGTAGTGCCTGTCCTGGAGAAATGAAGGATCCTTGCTATTACTGCCTGGCCGTCTATTTCGCCGTATTTCTTGGGATTCGGGATGAGGATCTCGGTATGAAGCCTTTCGTTTTCAGGGATGACTACCCCCAGGTTCTTGCCGGTGTGGAAGATGCCGACAACCTCTTTAACCTTTCTTTCTATTATCCTGATGACAGCGCCCTCCGGGCCCTTGGGCGAGTCTCTTTCAATCCTGGCCGTGACCAGGTCTCCATGAACTGCGCCCTTTAATTTGCGCGGGGGAATGAAGACATCCGGCTGCTCTGGTTCCTCTGGCTGTACAAATCCGAATCCGTCCGGATGCACGGTGAGGATTCCGGTAACCAGCTTCATCTGACGTGTAAGCCCGTACCGGTTGCCCTTGAGGAGGATTACCTGTCCTTTTCTCAAAAGGTCCTTAACCAGTCTCTTGACTATCTGTTTTTGTTCCGGGGGGGTATGAAGAAAGTGGACTATCTCCCTCATGAAGAGGGGATGACCCGCTTCTTTCAGGAGATCAAGGATTGATTCCTTGGAAATTATTATATTTTTTCTTTTCTTTTTTTTATTTTTTTTCATGAAATGGACTATAAGGGTTCTAAAAGTTACGGTCAAGCAGACAATTTTGGCTAAAAAAGTCCAAAAAGCACTTGAGTCTTTTTGATAATTCTGTAAGCTTAACATATAATCGTTTTTCCAAAAGTTTGATTTGTACGAGAACGTTTTGTTGGAGAGGGGGTTCTGAATCTTTTCTGAACCTTGAGCCAGGTATTAAAACATCAAAAGGAGGTTTTTGCAGATGAGAGTTTTAACTTTAATGGCTGTAATTTTTTCATTTTTGGTAATTGGGTGTGCTGGTCCGGCAGTACAGGTGGATGACCAGCTCCATGCCACCAGGGCGGTTTTGAACGACGCCAAGGCAAAGAAGCTGGATAAGAAATGCCCCAAGGCCTATAAAGAGGCTGAGGAACTGCAGAAAAAGGCAGTAGCCCTCTACAAGAAATGCAAATGTGCAGACGCCATGGCACCGGCCAAGGAGGCATACAACAAGGCAAAGGCCCTCTGTCCGCCAGTTCCCTGCCCTGCAGCATGCAAAAAGCCCGCTCCCCCGCTGGACAGTGATGGAGACGGCGTAATCGATGCCAAGGACAGGTGCCCCAATACCCCCAAGGGGGCCAAGGTCAACAGGGTCGGCTGCTGGATAGTCAAGGGTCTGCTTTTTGACTTCAACAAGGCGGATATCAAGCCCCAGTATTTCAATGCCCTGAACGATGTTATTGCCGTTCTGAAGGCCAATCCCGGCATGAAGGCTGAAATCCAGGGACACACCGACAACATAGGCTCTGCAGCCTACAACATGAAATTGTCCCAGAGAAGGGCACAGGCTGTTGCAGACTACCTCATTTCCCATGGTATTGCCGCCAGCCGCTTGACCGTAAAGGGATATGGCTTCAGCAGACCTGTGGCATCAAACGATACACCGGAAGGCAGGGCTCTGAACAGGCGGGTCCAGATAAAGCCCATCAGGTAAATATCAATCTCATATTACCGCTTGCAAAGGGCTGCTTCCGCTGGAGGCAGCCCTTTTTGTTTGCCCGGCATGGCGGGCAAACCCAGCCTGTGTCATGCAGGCATCACCCCGACCAGGGGGAAGACAATCCGAATCGCAAGGGCGTAGCTGGTCCGTGGAGGAGGCGGTGGCCGGAGCCCCGTGTAGGGCAAAATCCTGATCTTCGACGATCCTGACGCCTGCCGGCCATAGACCGCCTTGATCCCGCCTCTGGCCGCAATGCTCGACAGGCCCTGCCTCTAAAGGCATGTGCTGGTTCCGACCATCATCCACGGAGGTGGCGTTCCCGCCTGGCTCTACGCCAGCGGACGGCCACTCGACCGCCATGCTCGACCCTTGCCGGGTTCAAGGTGGCGTTAGACGGATCCATCCAGAAAAGGATCACAGGCAAGAAAACGGTTTGACAAAAGCCCGATTACATTCATATGATAAAATTAAGTTTTTCCGGTTTGTTGGACGGGGAAAGATGGAGCTGAAATACTATGGCCGCACCAAGTGAGCAGTGTGCGACCGCTTCCGAGAACGCCGTTAAGGCCGAGGCAAATGGAGATTATGATGGAAGATCGATGGCTCTCGGTGGATGAGATCGCGGCCTACCTCGGTATCAAGCGGGATACGGTCTACAAGTGGATCGCCGACAAGCAAATGCCCGATCACAAGGTCGGCCGCCTTTGGAAATTCCGAAAAGAAGAAGTTGATGAGTGGGTAAAGAGTGGTAGAGCAAAGGAATCCGATGGTGATGAAGGACGATAATAACCTCGCCCCAGGGGATGTTGTCTCTGGATTGGAGCCGTCTGAGCTGGTCGAGATTCAGCGTATTGCTCCTTTTGGCAGCAAGGTCCTTGTTGAGGGAGTTGGGGTCCAGTCCAGACGAGTCATTAAACGCCCTTTGACTTCGGAGGAGTTGTCTGTTCTCGTTAAAGTTCGCGGCGGGAAGCATACGTTTGATGGTGACCCGAACATCTTCCTACTGGGCGCTGAGGCAGAACGCATTCGCAT
>JALVJO010000113.1 GCA_027028245.1 Deltaproteobacteria bacterium | reverse complement strand
CTGAGACTGTACCAGCACAGCAGGGCAGCAAGGGCGTCCAGACGTACAAGTCCCACCTGCAAAAAGGCGCCTGCACTGGACTCAAAGACTGCAGCCGCGTACCCCAGAAAGAAGAGACAAACCGTTGCAGCCATCAATGTCCATCCGTTCCATCAAGGCTTTTGATGCCGCTGTCAAGGAGAACCAGTACCTCCTCGGTCTTTCCCACATCGGAAAAAGGCTTCACCTTTATCCCCTGAAAAAGATTGGACTGACCGCTGGTCTTTACAGAAACCACCTTGCCGAGGAGCAGTCCCTTGGGGAATACTGCATCCATACCGGATGTGATCACTATGTCTCCAGGCTCTACATCCACGCCCTTTTCCACGTATTCCAGGCTGCACCCATCGAGCCCTCTGCCTATAAGGAGTCCGCGTGCCCTGTTTCTCTGAATCAAGGCAGCAATACGGCTCTGGTAATCCGTAATCAGCATGACCCTGCTGTATGACATACCGGTCTCGGTAATCCTGCCGATTACACCGCCGCGGGCAAGTACTGGCATATCGGTTTTAAGCCCGTCCTTCTTGCCCCTGTCTATGGTAGCAACAGCCCTCCAGGGTGCAAGATCACAGCCCACAACGTGGGCCAAAAGGGTCTTGCCGTTCAGGCTGTTCTTCACGTCAAGGAGCTGCTTGAGACGCCGGTTTTCTATAAGCGCCTCCCGGTAACGGGTTATTTCCATCTGGAGCTGTGCCAGCCTCGCCTTCAGTATCTCGTTTTCCTGCCTTGCCTGCCTGACATCAAGATAGGATTCCCACAGGGTCCTCATCCTGGAAACAGGTACAAAAAAGAGCTGCTGAAGCCTGCCGCCTGTATCCTTTATCATCACAACGGCAGGAACGGCCAGATTCGATGCCTTGAACCTGATGGTTACCAGGCCGATAACAGCGGCAAAAAGAAAAAGACATATAACAATTATGATTTTCTTTCGCGGTGATTTTTTCTGTTTCTGCGGCACTTAGAGGAAGGCCCTAATGAATCATGATTTCTCTCAGGACATCTATGTTGTCCAGGGTCTGGCCAGAACCGAGTACCACCGAGGAAAGGGGATCATCTGCAATGATAATGGGAAGCCCGGTCTTTTCCCTCAACAGCTTATCGAGATTCTTAAGGAGTGCGCCGCCGCCGGTGAGCACTATGCCCTTGTCAACGATATCGGCTGCAAGTTCAGGAGGAGTCTGTTCCAGGGCGATCTTGACGGTTTCTACTATGGTCTCCACCTGTTCCGAAATGGCTGTCTGGATCTCGGAGGAGTCGATCTCCACTGTCTGGGGAACCCCGGAGACCAAATCCCGTCCCTTGATCTCCATCTTTTCATATGGAGCTTCGGGCAGCACGTCGCCCAGTTCTATCTTGATGTTTTCCGCAGTGTGCTCGCCGATAAGCAGGCTGTAACGCCGCTTGATGTGCTGCAGTATGGCCTCATCCATCCTGTCCCCGGCAACTCTTACGGACTTGCAGTAGACAATTCCTGCCAGGGAAATCACTGCCACCTCGGTGGTGCCTCCACCTATATCAACGACCATATTGGCCGTCGGCTCTGTAATGGGAAGCCCCACACCGATGGCAGCAGCCATGGGTTCCTCTATAAGGTAGACCTCCCTGGCCCCTGCAGATTCGGCAGATTCTCTGACCGCCCGCTTTTCCACCTGGGTAATACCCGAAGGAACACTGATTATTATACGCGGACGGACAAGGGTCCTACGGTTGTGAACCTTTCGTATGAAATAGCGCAGCATTGCCTCTGTGACCTCGAAGTCGGCAATGACGCCATCCTTCATGGGCCGTATGGCCACTATATTTCCAGGGGTCTTGCCAAGCATCATCTTGGCTTCCTTTCCTACAGCAAGGACCCTGTTGGAGCGAACATCCTTTTTTACTGCCACCACTGAAGGTTCCCGAAGCACGATCCCCTTGCCCTTTACGTAGACCAGGGTGTTGGCAGTACCCAGATCGATTGCCAGATCACTTGAAAGCCAGCCAAAGACGGCACCGAATACCATGAAATTTACCTGTCTTCAGATTCCGGGAAAAAACCGCATCACCGGAAATGTATTTAAAAAACTGTCAATACCAAGTCTTAAATTATCACATTTGCCATTTTTTTAAATTTCAGGCAATTAGACTGACAAAACCAGCCCCGAAAGACATTCCGGCAAGGTGATGAACCCTGATGTATCTTCCCTGAAAAAAAGAAATGAGCGACGAAAAACCTACCAAAGTAATTTTTAAAAAGCAAGAAAAGAGAAAGCGGCTCCATGTAAAAAGATGGAGTCGACATTATTTAACGGGAGCATTCCCGGTTTGTCCCTGGAGTAAGAAGAGCAAGGAAGGTGTATTTCTTTCAAGGTTCACCAAGCCGCTGTGCAAGTTTCAAATTCTTCTCGAATACAGACATCGCCAATCTCGGCGGCTTGACTGCGGCTGAAGTTGGCTTCCTTGTGGTGAAACCTTTCAAGAAACACCCCCTTCCTTGCCAGTGACACATATGGGGGACAAACAGGGAATGCTCCCTTATTTAATCCTCTTTTCACAACTTGACAGCACTGCCCAGGATGAGTAAACATTTTAAGCTTTAACGGACAATGAATCTGCCCATATCAAAATGACTTTTATATCAAAGGAGCTCTCTTATAATGAAACGGACTTTTCAGCCAAGCAACCTAAAAAGGAAGCGCACACACGGATTCAGAAAGCGCATGAGCACCAAGGCAGGACGCAGAGTAATTTCAAGACGCAGGGCCAGGGGAAGAAAGAGACTGTCAGCCTGAGGATTGCCCTTGGGGAAACAGGGTGGAAAAAAGACGATTTACCCTTCCGGAAAACAGGAAAATACACCGACAGCAGACATATTCTGAAATTTTCAGGAAGGGCAAGCGTCTAAAATTTCCAGAATTCACCCTTGTGTTTAAGGATAATGACCTCCCGTACTCGAGGATAGGTATAAGTGTAGGCAAAAAATTCGGCAATGCCGTCCAAAGAAACCGTGCCAAGAGGCTTTGCAGAGAATTATTCAGGCTTAATCAGTACTTGTTGCCCACGGGTGTGGATATGATTTTTCTGCCCAGAAAAAGGCTTCTGGATGCAAAATGGCCCGCATTGGTGAAAACCATCCTGCGGGCCGGCAAGGAAATTGAACATCTGCCCCGCAAAAAAATACAGGCCCGCTGACCTGATAATATTTGTAATCAGGGTACTGATAAGGACCTATCAGTTAATTTTGTCGCCTATTCTGCCGAAAACCTGCAGATTTCATCCAACCTGTTCGGATTACTGCAGGCAGGCCCTCAAAAAATACGGCCTTAAAAGAGGTCTTCTCCTTTCCCTACGGAGGCTGGTACGCTGCCATCCCTGGAACCCCGGCGGTTTTGATCCTCTCCCCTAAATAAGACGTATCGGGACCTGTCGAGGTTTCGATCCCGGCCTTTTAAAAGACAAACGGACCATAAATATCATGGAAACAAGAACCCTATTAGCTGTAATACTTTCCATAGCAGTGCTTGCAGGTTTTCAGTACTTTTTCGGCAGTCAGATGCCCAACCAGCCTGGTGTCAATGCCACCAGTCCCGTGACTCAAGATTCACACAAGCAGGAAGCACCCTCCCAGCCGGCGCCAGTTCAACCGCCCTCTGAGAAGAACCTTGCAAAACTGGCTGCACTTCCGGATGAGCCGACAGCTGCCGGAAAGGATATCCAGGTGGAAACTCCCTATTTTCACGCCGTACTTTCTGAGACCGGTGGCACATTCAAACATTTTGTCCTGAAAAAATACAAGAAGACCCTGGAAAAGGACGCACCAGGTGTAGAACTGATAAACGTCTCCCCGCCGCTTCTCCCCCTGGGAGTTCAAATTTCAAGCGGGAAGATCCTTGATCTCAGAACCAGGCATTTCAGTGCCGACAAGGACAAGATAGATCTAACAGGTACCAGGACCCAGGCAGTCCTCGCCTTTACTGCAGAACTCGGCCAGGGAGCCACCCTGAAGAAGATCCTTACCTTTCACAAGGACCTCTACCGCATGGAGCTTTCCATGGAAATAACAGGGGCGGCTGCAGATGAATACAGCCTGTTCCTCTATAACAGACCCTACAAGGAATCCACCACCTATGTGTTCTCAGGACCCTCCTACTATTCTCACAAGGAAGGCCTGCAGGAAATAAGCCTCAAGGAACCTGGAGACAGACACGATTACACAGGCAACCTGGACTGGATTGCCTATGGCGACAACTATTTCATGATGGCCCTTATCCCCGAAATCACCCAGGGCCCCTGGAAGGCTGCCATAACAAGGCTGGACAAGGCTAATACCACCCAGACCAGCCTGAGCCATGCCATCAGCCAGTCTGTCTCCGGGACAACGGCCCTCAGGTTCTGCAGGATGAACCTCTATTTCGGCCCAAAGGAGATCGACAGGTTGAAAGCCAGCGGCCACAACCTGGAAAAGGCCATAAATTTCGGTTGGTTCGATCCCATAGCAAAGCCCCTGCTCTACGTACTCAATTTCTTCTACCAGTACATTCACAACTACGGATGGGCCATTATCCTGCTGACAGTCCTCATCAAGATTGCATTCTGGCCCCTGGCACACAAAAGTGCCCAATCCATGAAGACCATGCAGAAGCTCCAGCCGAAGCTCCAGAAGCTCAAGGAAAAATATGGAGACGACAAGGAGCGAATGAACAAGGAGTTGATGCAGCTGTACAAGACCTACAAGGTCAACCCCATGAGCGGATGCCTTCCCATGCTCCTGCAGATTCCCGTCTTTTTTGCACTTTACAAGGTTCTGCTCCAGGCCATTGAGCTGCGCCATGCACCATTTCTGCTTTGGATCAATGATCTTTCCGCTCCGGACAGGTTGATGATCCCGGGCGTGGATATACCAATGCTGGGAGGAATACCCGTTCTTACGCTGCTCATGGGAGTATCCATGTATTTTCAGCAAAAGATGAGTCCTTCTTCCCTGGACCCGACCCAGGCAAAGATGATGCAGCTGCTCCCCGTGGTCTTTACCTTCATGTTCATCAATTTCCCGTCCGGCCTGGTGCTGTACTGGCTGGTCAATAACATCCTGTCCATTGTTCAGCAATATTACGTAAACAAGTTCACTGAATAACGGGAAACAATCAAATTTTCGGTTTACAGGGCGAATACATGAAAGAAAACAAGATGGAAGCAAAGGAATTTTCGGATAAAACCGTGGAAAAGGCCGTCAAGGCAGCATGTGACCATTTCAACTGCAAGAAGGAAGATCTAAAAATAGAGATCATAACAAGAGGTTCCACAGGGCTCTTCGGTCTTGGCGGCAGGAAGGCCAAGATACAGGCAATGCCCTGTGTAAAAACACAGGAAAAGACAGCTGAAGAAAATAAAGGCACTGACTCCCTCCAGGAGGTCTCTTCTGAAAAAAGGTCTTCCCAGGCCTCCCCCACCCCTGACAAGGATGAGATTTCTCCTCCCCCTGAGGGGCCAGGTGAAGGAGAAAAACAGGTTCGGTCAGCCCCGGAAACTGAAGGACATACAAAAAAGGCAGCTGCTCCAAAGGGCAGAAAACAAAAAAAGGAAGAGGTCCCGCCTGAAATTGTTGAAAAACGCCTTGCCGCTGCCTGCGACATTGCAAATCAAATCCTGAAAAAATCCGGCCTGGAAGGAGAGGCAGACACGGTGGAGCAGTCATCCAGGCCTTATATCAACATAACCGGCAGCGACCTGTCGCTGATCATCGGGAAGGAAGGCAGGACACTGGATGCCCTGGAATACCTGGTTAATCTCTGCCTGAAAAAGATGGAGCCTGACATCAACTACAGGGTCCAGCTTGATGCTGGCGGGTACAGGGAAAGACGAAGAAAGAGCCTGGTGACACTTGCGGAAAAGATGGCACAGAAGGCCAGAAAGACTGGAAAGGCTGTTTCCCTTCAGCCCATGCCTGCCAGGGAAAGGAGAGTAATTCACATTGCCCTCAGAAGCGCCAGGGGGATAAAGACCTACAGCTCGGGAGAAGGAGGAGGCCGCAAGGTTGTTATTGCCCCTTCCCATAGAAAAAGACGAGCAGGCAGAAACAGGAATAACGCGAAATAAGACATCCTTAGTGTGCTGCAGGGCCAAGATATAAAAAGGATGCAGCCCCCTGGAACCAGAGATTCCAAGGCCGCAGCTGCCACAGCGATGTCTGCAGCCCAGGGGAATCTTCTCAAAACAAGGTCTTTTCTCAAAACATGATATAAAGAGCAAATGGGCAGGATCAGGGAAGATCAAACCATTGCAGCCATCTCTACACCCCTAGGTCCGGGGGGGATAGGTATTGTCAGGATGAGCGGACCGAAAAGCCTACCCATACTTGAAAAGCTCTTCAGGCCCTCTGCTTCTTCCTGGACCCCTATCTCCCATAAGCTCTGCCACGGCTACATCGTTTCCCCGGAAGCAAACTGCATCGTGGATGAAGTGCTTGCAGTTTACATGAAGGCCCCGAGAACATATACCAGGGAGGATGTGGTGGAAATCCAGTGCCACGCAGGATATGCCGTCCTCAACCAGATCCTGGATCTTTGCATCAAATTTGGGGCAAGGCCCGCAGAGCCCGGTGAATTTACCAGGCGGGCGTTCCTCAACGGCCGGATAGACCTTGTGCAGGCCGAAGCGGTTGCCGACCTGTCACGGGCCGAAGCCCTTGGGTTAAGCCGTATCAGTGCAGGGGCGGTGACGGGACGGCTCTCAGAGAGGATAGAGTCGGTAAGACAGGAGCTTGCCGGCTGCCTTGCCGCCCTGGAAGTTGCCATTGACTATCCTGAAGAAGACGCAGAAATCATGGACCAGGCCAGGCTGAATGAAATCCTGGAAGAAAAGATCATTCGTCCACTGAAAGCCCTTCTGGATGCCTTTGAGCGAACCAGGATTCACAGGTCGGGAGCAGCAGTAATGATTGCAGGCCGGCCGAATGTTGGAAAATCCAGTCTCCTAAATACACTTTCCTGCCGGGACAAGGCCATTGTCACTGATATACCGGGAACGACCAGGGATATAATCGAGGCCAGGATCGAAATAGGCGGAGTATGCGTCACCCTGCTGGATACTGCAGGAGTCAGGAGTGAACCTGACCCCATCGAGGCAATGGGAATTGAAAAGATCCGGGAGCTTGCACCTTCCTGTCAGCTCTTTCTATGGCTGATTGATGTTTCATCACCTCTTCGGGGCTCTGACCGGGCTGTCCTGAATATGCTGGCATCACACAGGCAAATGCCTGTCATAGTAGTATTCAACAAGATTGATAAGATCACGGAAAAGGAGGCGGATACCATCTCAAAGCTCCGTCATGATCTTGCAAAGATCAGTCCTGCCTCACTTGACTGGCCCTACTGCCTCATATCTGCAAAACAACAAACAGGGATATCCAGACTGCTGGAACTTATCAGGCAGAATCTCCTTGGAAAAGAGGAAACACTGCCTGAAGTTGCCCCCAATACAAGGCAGAAAGAAATCATGGAAAAGTGTCTTCATCTTGCCGAACAGGCACTTGATGCCCTGAAAGCCGGCCTGTCCCCTGAGATACCAGCACTGGACATCAGGCAGGCCCTGGATTACCTGGGAGAAATTACCGGCGAGACTGCTACTGAAGATATATTGGAACAGATATTTTCCCGATTCTGCCTTGGCAAATAATCCCGGATTATGCACTTACTTGGTTTCCGAAGTGGGCCTTCCTGCTATCTGGCTTCTTGCCACCCTGATATTGACCTTTGGAGCGACCTCAAGGGTGACAATGTTTTCGCTAAGGCCTGAAATCCGCCCTATGATCCCGCCCGAGGTAATCACCTCGTCTCCTTTTTTCAGTGATTCCAGAAACTTCCTGTGCTCTTTCTGCTTTTTCTGCTGCGGCCTTATGAGCAGAAAATAAAATATTGCAAATATGATGATAAGGGGCAGGAATGCCATGATGGGATTGCTCTGCCCTCCCTGGGCTCCACCTGGAGGAGGCCCCATTGCATAGACGATGGACGGAAACATAATATTCTTCTCCTTTGCTTTGATTTATTGTCTCTTGCTGTAAAAGTCCCTTTTAAATTCCCTGAACCTGTCCATGGCCAGGGCTGTTCTCATCTCAGCCATAAGATTCAAGTAGTAATACAGGTTGTGAATGGTATTCAGCCTGTAAGACAGCAGCTCCTTTGCCATGAATAGGTGCCTGAGATAGGCCCTTGAATAATTTCTGCAGGTATAGCAGGAACATTCAGGGTCAACAGGGCCTTGGTCTTGCGCAAAACGAGCATTCTTTATAACAATGTGCCCAAAAGAAGTAAACAGCATTCCATTTCTGGCATTCCTGGTGGGAATAACACAGTCAAACATGTCCACGCCAAGATCCACGCATTCCACCAGGTCTTCCGGCAGGCCAACACCCATTACATACACCGGAAACCCTGGAGGAATCATCGGCCTGGAGCAGGCTATCATTTCAAAAAGAAGCTCCTTGGGCTCTCCTACACTCAGCCCTCCAAGGGCATAGCCGTCAAAACCCATGCCAAGAAGCTGTTCTGTGTGACTGCACCTCAACTCCCTTTCCATTCCCCCCTGAACTATTGCAAAAAGCAGGAGATCCCCCCTGGTCCTGGCATCCAGACATCTTCGGGCCCACCTTGTGGTCAGGTTAGTGGAATCTATTATCTGCTGCCTGTCTGCAGGAAACGGGATGCAGGTATCAAGACACATCATGACATCTGCACCCAGGGCCTCCTGGATCTCTATGGCAAGTTCCGGGGTCAGCATATGCATTGAACCGTCAACGTGAGACCGGAAAAGCACGCCTTCCTCTTGAATCTTCCTGGACTGGGAAAGGCTGTAGACCTGGAATCCCCCGCTGTCGGTAAGAATAGGAAGGTGCCAGTTCATGAACTTGTGCAGGCCACCCATTGCTTCTATCAGCCGGTGTCCCGGCCTCAAATATAGATGGTATGTATTCCCCAGTATGATCCCGGCTCCTAGTTCATAAAGTTCTCCAGGAGTTACGGACTTGACGCTTGCCTGGGTCCCCACCGGCATGAATACAGGGGTTTCAACAGGACCGTGCCTGGTATAAAGCCGCCCAAGGCGTGCCATGGCAGAATCCGCCTTTTTGAGCTGCCTGAAGATCACAAAGCCTGTCCCAGGTTCTTTTTCAGTTCTTCCAGGAGCCTTTCATGTATGTTTTCAAAGGGGCCGTTTGACAGCACCACGTAGACGTCATGGGCCTTGAGGTCCTGAAGAATACCCTGGATAATGGAAGAAGCATCCTCGTGATAATGGGCGTCAATACCCCGGCTTTTGAGGTCTGTTACCAGGCGCACAGAAGAAAACCTGTCGCCTTCAGGGGCCTTTTGGGGGTCTGGTACAGATCTTACCATGACCTTGTCTGCGCCCTGAAAGGCCCTTGCATATTCGGCCTGGAAAACCGCCCTCCTGCTGGTGTTGGTCCTGGGCTCGAAAACTGCTATCAGCCGCCGCCCTTGGTATCTCTGCCTCAAGGCCAGAAGTGTCTCGGAAACTGCCCGGGGATGATGTGCAAAATCATCTATCACCAGGATTCCTCCCACCTCGCCACGCACCTCCTGTCTCCTCTTGACCCCCCTGCACCTCCTGAGCCCGGAAGTCACTCCTTTCATGTCAAGGCCCAGTCCGTGGCACAGGGCCAGCACAGCCAGGCTGTTTGCCACGTTATGTCTGCCTGGCGCCCTTATTGATACGGCCGTACTCAGTCCATTCCTGTTGACTGCAGTATAGGATGTTTCTGAAAGGGCAATATCTATGTCTCGGGCAGTCCAGTCGGCAGCCTTTTCAAGGCCGTAAGTGATTACCCTGCACGAAGCCTGCCTGGCAGCCTCCATGACCGGGGGCCAGTCAGCACATGCTACCAGGAGACCATCATCAGGCAGGAGTCTTACGAATTTTTTGAAAGATGCCTTTATGGCATCGAAATCTTCGAAAATATCCGCGTGGTCAAATTCCATGCTGGTTATCACGGCATTTTTAGGCCTGTAGTGAAGGAATTTCGAGACCTTGTCGAAAAAGGCCGTATCATACTCGTCTCCTTCCACCACAAACCACGGAGGCCTGCCGGCATCAAACCCCCTGCGCTCTTGCCTTGGAACACCTCCTATGAGAAATCCAGGCTGAAATCCGCATCCCTTCAGGGCTGCCACCAACATGGTGGAAGTGGTGGTTTTACCATGGGTTCCTGCCACCACCAGACTGTTTCTATCTTTCAGGAAAAACTCTCCCAGGGCCTGGGGGAACGACATGTAGGGTATACCGGATTCTATAACGTAGGCCGCCTCCGGATTGGTAGCTGTTATCACGTTTCCGATGACGACAAGATCTGGCTTCTCCCGGGTAATATTACCGGGGGAATAGCCCAAATGGACCTGTATATCCAGCTCCTCCAGCACCTGGTCCATGGGTGCATAACAGCCCGAATCGGAACCGGAGACAGATATTCCCTCGTCCTTCAGCAGGCCGGCCAGAGCTGCCATGCCGGTACCGCATATGCCCATTAGATAGATCTTGGAAGGATTTTTCAAATTCGAACTCCCCCTGATATTTCAGACCCGTTAATGGCTGCATTATTTATCAGGATCAAGCCGGGGATGCAAAACTTTCCATCCTCAAACAGCCCCCAACAGACAGAAATACATGGCAAGGTACCCCCCTTTGTTCCGGCTTCATAAACGTCTTCCCGACAGAAAGGGATCATCTGCAGATCACCCGGAAAGCCGGTCTTTTTGCCGGATCCTTCTTGCCAGTGCCAAACAGGCCCCGGCCTCGGGTGCATAACCAGGGCCTTGATCTCATTGAAATAGAGGTGTCCGGGTGCCGTGTTTTATGGTAAAAAGAAAAAAAATATTCCCAGATGTTTTGACGTTTTCAAAATTTAATATTATTTTGAATGCTGAATTGAAATTCAGTTCTTTTTAAACTGAGGGGAGAAGCCAAAAAATTTCGCTTAAACAAAAATAATTCAATGAAAGGAAAAAAGTAATGGATAGTGCATCGATTTTACAGATTCTTGCAGACTCTTACCTTTACGGCTGGGCTGGAGCGGTAATATTTTTTGTTTTATTCGTGATACTGCTCAAGCAGAACAGCGCAAAGGGTGCCTTGGCCGGCAAACTTCAGAAAGAAAACAAGGACATGGAACAACAGCTGTCCGAAAGCAAGGAAAAGATTTCTGAACTGGAAGCCAAGGTGGAAAGCCTTACGGAGGAAACCGAGGAGAAGACTGAAGAGATTGG
>JALVJO010000112.1 GCA_027028245.1 Deltaproteobacteria bacterium | reverse complement strand
ATGGCAGGTGAAAGGATATTTGACACACAACAGGCCTTCAGCTCCAGGTACAGGATATGACCCTCTTTTTAGGTCATTACGATATAACAATCCCTTTCTATTTCCTTTTTGCAGCCGCTTTCATCAATGCCGTTTTCTATCTTTACGGCCAATGGAAGCTTGTTCGGTATATAAAAGAAAACAGAAAAGAATTGTATGAAAAACTGGGAAGACCTGTAACAAGAATCAAGCGTTATTACTCGCCGGAAGAGATAAAGGCTTCTCTATTAAAAACAAAGTACATCCTTTTTGGCGATTTCAGAGAGATACCGGATGAAAAACTGCGCCGCCTTGCTGAGAGACTGCGTTTTTCTGCCTTTTTCCACCTGGCTGCACTTTGTCTCATCATGTGCACCATGTCGTTTACACACACCAGCAGGAGCACGCAATCAAAGAGAGCCGGTTCCGGGATGATTTCTGCTGCATATAATACCTGCGTGCAGGGCAATTGCAGTGAGGCCCTGGAAATGCTGAACCAGGTACTTGAAAAACACCCCGGTGATTTTTCCGGACACTATTACAGGGCCTTTGTCTTTGAAAAGATAAAGCAATATGACAAGGCCCTGAACGATCTTGTCGAGTGCGCCAGGGCCAGGCCTGATTCCCTGGACGTATTCCTTCACATAGACTGGATTCTAAGCCGCAGGAGCCGGTGGGACGAGGTGGTCCGCTACTGGAACATCTACATCAATACCCGCCCTGATGATGCCCGGGCCTACCTGGAACGCGGAGGCGCGTACTGGCATATGCAGGATATCGAACATGCCATAAGTGATGCCCGCAAGGCCTGCGAACTCGGCAGCACGGAAGGATGCCGAAGATACCAGCAGGCAAGGGTACGGGCCGAAAATCTATAAGAGAATACAATATTATGCCGGAGGCCGAAGCCCCACATATTCAGGGGTACTCTGGCTGTAATCACTGCTTCACTCATGCGTGTTCCTGCATTGCCCTGCAATCTCTGAGACTGCCGTGAAACTTCCGGATAGTTCCGGAATTATTCTTTCTGCCGTAACCGAGATGGAAATACCCTGCCGGCCCTGTCTAAGGAGCCTTCCCTGGAGGGTCAAGACTTCACTGGTGTATACAATGCCGGCCCACCTGGCCTGCACCTGGGGCAGGATCACGATATCAAGCAGGCCGGTTTCATCTTCAAGCGTTGCAAATATTATGCGTCTTCCAGACCTTGTGGGCGGGGTGTGAAAGAATATCACAAGGCCTGACACCAGTACTTTCTTCCCTGAAGAAATGGTGCCGAGCTCAGCGGCTGTTGAGATGCCCCTGGCGTCAAGCATCCTTCTGAGCCCTGACATGGGATGATGCCTGCAGTAAACCTCCATGCTGAGCCTTTCGAGGAATATGCCTTCAAGCATCCTGGTATCTGCTTTCATCGTGCTCCTACCGGCAGGATCAATCATTTTGATGACGGCGAAAAGTCTTTCTGAAGGCCGCCGCTCAGCTGTATGTTGATGAACTGCATCCCTTCTGGCACTTGAATTCATGCTCATATCCGGCAAGCCCCTCCAGTGCCCCGGCCAGGATTATCATGTGTCTTGTGCGGACAGGAAGCTGAACCCTGGCAAAAAAGTCGTCCCAGCTCCTGAATCCGCCCCCTTCATGCCGCTCAGAAACTATCCTGCCTGCTGTTGTCCTGCCCAGCCCTCTTATCACGTGAAGGGGACAGCGTATGGCCCTGCCTTCCAGGAGATATTCCGTGCCGCTTCTGTTCACATGAGGCGGCAGTACAGGGATACCGCTTCTTCTTGCCTCGTTCAGTATCACAAAGGGCGGGTATGAGCCGACATTTCCGGCATTAAGGAGACCGATATAAAATGCTGCAGGGTGATGCGCCTTGAGCCATGCGCTCTGCCAGGTGATGCGAGCAAAGGAGACGGCGTGGGCCTTGCAGAACCCGTATGCAGCAAAGGCCGCTACCTTCTTGAAGACCAGTTCTGCCGATTTCAGGTCATGGCCCTTCCTCAGGGCCCCCTGTATGAAGGCATTTTTAAGCATGGCCATTTCTCCCCTGGAGCGGCCCTTTGTCATGGCCCTTCTGAATGCATCTGCATCAGAGTAGGAAAACCCTGCAAAGCGCCTTGCTGTCCGCAGTACCTGCTCCTGAAAGACAATCACCCCGTAGGTCTCTTTCAGGATGTCTTCAAGATCCGGGTGAAGAAGCTCCACGGGTTCCTGCCTGTTTTTTCGTTTTACATACCTGTTGACCATATCCCCCTTGACCGGTCCCGGCCTGAAAAGGGATATTTCCGCCACGATGTCGTTAAATGTCCCGGGCTGCAGCCTTCCTATCAGGTTTCTCTGTCCGGATGATTCTACCTGGAATATGCCGAGGGTCTTTCCGGAGCACAGGAGCTCGAAGGTCTTCCTGTCGTCCAGGGGGAGGTTTTCCATATCAGGATGAAGGTCCTGCTGCCTGAGAACAGCCAGTGCCTTTTCAATGGCAGTGTGCATCCTGAGACCCAGTATATCCAGCTTCAGCAGTCCGAGTATCTCGATGTCATCCTTGTCCAGCTGTGCAACAGGAAAGCCCTTTCGGGACCGGCAGACAGGCGTCCAGTCGTTTACATGGCCGGGGACAAGGATGATCCCACCCAGGTGTACAGAGGACTGAAAAGGAAGCCCCTCTATGCTTGAGGCTGCTTCAAGGAGGGCGGTTTCCTCCCTCAGCGGGGAATCCCTCAGTTCCGGAAGCCTGTCGACTGCCTCCTTCAGGGGGATGCCCCTTAACGACCAGGGCAGGCACCTTGAAAGGACGTCTATCCTTGAAAGGGGATAGCCCATGGCCCTTGCTGCAAGCCTGACTGCACTTCTTACCCTCAGGGTGTGGATGGTGGCCACCAGGGCAGCCCTCATGGGCCTGCAGAACCTTTCCATGATCCATCCGGTTACCTCGTCCCTTCTTTCCGAATCAAAATCAATGTCTATGTCCGGAAGATCATCTCTTCCATCATTTATAAATCTTTCGAAAAGAAGCCCGTGCTCAACAGGATCAGGCCCCCCGTGGAGAAGATGAACCAGAAGAGAACCGGCAGCAGACCCGCGTATGCTGCTTCTTATGCCTCTCTTTTCTGCAAAGGAGCATATTTCATGCACAAGGAGAAAAAGATCCGAAAGCCTTCTCTTTTTTACTGCCTCAAGTTCCCTGTCAAGGAGACTGATGTAATCGGCAGGAACCACGTCCATCTTTCTGGCAAGGGCCCTTACGGCCTTTTTGGAAAGGAACAGGTCTGCAGTTCGGCCTTCCCGGAATGACGGCGGATGCACCTTTCCTGATGGAAAGGAAAAGTCCCTGCAGAGTTCTGCAATCTTTACCGTATTTTGCACAAGCGTCCTGTCCCTGACGCGTTCTTCCATGTCCCTGCGCGACAAAAGGAAGAAACTGCTGTCTGGCAGCGGTTTCACCTGCCTGTGATGATGCCTCTTCTGGATATATGAAAGGATCCTGTGGATCTGGTAATCCCCGGGGCAAAGAAAGGCTGTATGATTTACGGCAGCAGCTGTTATCCCCGTACTGCAGGCAAGGTCCAGAAGGATGTCATTGGCCGGGGGATCCGATGCCCCATTGTTTTGAACTCCCATTACAAGTTTTCCGCCCTTTCTAAGGGCATCTCTCAGGGCAAGAAGCTTTATTCCAGCCGCCTCCATTTCCCTTCGTCTTGCAAGGGCCCTTACAGCAGAACCTTCAACCCCTGTTATGCATATTACCCCCTCTGAATGCGCCTTTAATGTGCCGAGCGATACGGGAACAGCTCTTCCCGCACCCTCCATGAGACCGGAGCTCAATATCCGGCATATATTTCCATATCCCTTAAGGTTCATTGCAAGAAGGACTGCCCAGCCCTGCCCGGAAATCTCGACCCTCGCACCGGCTATTGCCTGGATGCCGCGGTGCCTGCAGGCCCTCCAGAACCTGGCAATACCGTGCGTGCTCCAAAGGTCGGTCAGGGCCACGGCTTCCTG
>JALVJO010000111.1 GCA_027028245.1 Deltaproteobacteria bacterium | reverse complement strand
CTAATAACCTGGAAGGAGGTTATCATATCAGTTGCCCTTTTGGATATGTAGGCTGGGGGCGGGTTCGTGCGGTAACGCACGGGCTGAACTTGCCCCGACACGGTGTCGTGACGGCTCCTGTGCTTTTGGAGGCAGGGTTTTACCCAGTCAGGGATGCTGGCCAGAGGGTGCAGGCCGCAGCATAAAGAGCCTGTTCTGTAAATCCAAAAATGATCACAATTACCACTATATATTGTTGTGACCAAATGATATTCGCTCATATTTGGTACGATAAAATACAAAATCCTTGTTTTCAGGACAGATTCTATTGTCACCCCGCACGTTGTGCGGCTTGCAAAAGTGTAATTTCAACCGTTCGGCCAACAAAGGAAGGATAGGCAATGAAAGCAGAATTTACAGCAATTATTGAACCGGCACCAGAGGGTGGATATTGGGCTATTTGTCCAGAAGTGCCAGGTGCCAATGGACAGGGTGAAACGGTAGAGGAAGCAAAAGATAACTTGCGCGAGGCTATTGAGCTGATTCTGAAAGATCGGAGAGAGGATATCCTTCGCGGGTTGCCAGAGGACGTTATCCAAGAAACGGTATTGATTGCATGAAACGGCGGGATTTAGAGCGTAGACTGAGAATAGCCGGTTGCTATTTGAAGCGGGAAGGTAAATCACATTCACTTTGGATCAACCCGAAAAATGGCGTTATTGAAGCAGTACCCCGACACACCGAGATTAAGGAGCCGTTAGCAAAGAAGATTTTAAAGAATCTGGATGCAGAGTAAGAGGCCGAACCAGTCGCTGCAGGGGACCGCCAAGCCCGCTGCGTCTGCGGCTTGCTTTTTCCGATGAAGTCGGCCGGCGAGTCCGAAGGAATCCGGCCACCCATTCTGCCACAGGCAGCACTGGTGTTTCCAGCTTTACTTAGTGGCTGGCTTGGGTCAAGTTTTTCTGTTTCTTTCTCTGCGATTCTCCCTTCAATGTAAGCCTGTAGATGTTGTGAACTATTCGGCCATTATGGCATCTGCCAGGGTGGGATCCTCAAACCTGGAATGCCATTCGGACACTGGAAGCTGAGATGCAAAGACGGTTGAGTCTTTGTTGAACCTGTCATTTATGAGCTCCAGTAAGTCGCACGTCTGTTCCAGGCCAAGGCCTTCAAGCAGCCAGTCATCCAGTATAAGAAGTCTGGTTTTAGACAGCCTGGTCAGCATCTTATCATAGGTGCCGTCTATAGTGGGCAGCCTTGAGTTCTCTCATAAGTCTCGGCATCTGGAAATAATTTCATGGAAGATGCACATATCATCGAATCTGGATAAAGAGTATTCCAGACACTTTCAACCGATGACCTTCCATGGTAAATCTCCTCTTGAACTTCCTCAGGCTGTTTTAGGATTATTTTTGGTTTCTCAATAACCATTAGAGCCTTGCTGAAAAAGCGGATTATGCGGAAATTCGTTGCCTGGATCAGATTACCGCTTCCCGTATTGTGACTGCTGCTCAAGGTAACGGGTAATTTTCCCTTTTCAGCCCTTCAAGGTGAAACTTGAGGGCATCCGCCATGTTTTGATATGCTTCGGCTTCTGTGGCCCCGGTAGCAACACAGCCAGGTATTTCCGGGCAATAGGCAGAGTAATTTCCGTCTGCCTTTTCAATGATTATGTCTGTTTCCGTGAGCTTCTGGATCATAGGGACCATTCTTTTTTTCTATGCCGCCCTCTTAAGAATTACTTCTACCGGCCTGCCCGCTTTTTCCATAATCAGGAGCAGATCATCTATCGTTATATTGTCTATGTTCCCCTCGAGGATGTTGTTAAAAATTTCTCTGGGCATGCCCATACTGGAGGCGGCTTCTTGAGAGTTCCATCCATTGTTGTTTAAAACCTCGGTTATCTCATTCAACAGAATGCTTTTAAGTTCCATTGAAGAAGCGCATACTCTGGAATCTGGATAAAGAGCATTCCAGATGCTGTCAAACCGACGACCTTCCATGGTAAATCTCCTCTTGAACTTCCTCGGGCTGTTTTCGGATTATCCTTGGTTTCTTAACGACCATTAGAGCCTTGCTGAAAAAGCGGACTATGCGGAAATTCGTTGCTTAGATCAGATCACCGCTTCCCGTATGGTGACTGCTGCACGAGGCAGGGGGTAATTTTCCCTTTTCAGCCCTTCAAGGTGAAACTTGAGGGCATCCACCATGTTTTGATATGCCTCGCCTTCTGTGGCTCCGGTAGCAACACAGCCGGGTATCTCCGGGCAATAGGCAGAGTAATTTCCGTCTGCCTTTTCAATGATTATGGTGTATTTTCTCTTGTCCATCTTTTAACCTCGCCTGTTTGAGAATGCTGTTTAATGTCCCTGGGGCAATATCATCCCCCAGCTTTCCTGCTATGGTTACAAGTCCTGGTTTAGCAGGGTGTTTGAATTGCCTGTGGCTGCCCCTTTGCCTTGCTTGATACCAGCCATCTTCTTTTAAGAGCCTGATGATTTCTTTTACTTTCACGAGCCTGTGGGGCGTGACTTCCTGAGCTTTACTACTTGGCCTTTTTCTTCTGCCTGGGCGGACAACAACCCTGCTGCCTCTTCTGCAGCCTTTCTCTTGGCCTCTGGCAGGAACTTGGCATATCTGCGGGTTACCTGGCTGTCCTTGTGTGTGAGGAGCTCTCCTATCATGTCCAGGGTAAACTTTCCGCTCGATGCCAGGGTTACTGCAAAATGGTGCCTGAGTCCGTGAAAGGGCCTGAAATTCTTGGGCAGGCCGGCAGCTGTCTTGATGCGTTCTACTGCACTGCAGTCCACCCTCTGGCCGCCTTTGCGCCCTGGGAAGACATATTGACTTTCAGGATATTTTTCCGCAGCCCAGGCTATCTGCTGCTTGAGCAGGAGTCTTACCGGATCGCTCATGGGCAAATACTCGGTTTTGCCTCCTTTTGGATTGACCAAGGTGATAAGGCCCTGGGCGAAATCCAGGTCATGGATCCTGAGTTTGAATATTTCTCCTCTTCTCATGCCGGTAAACATGGCAAGTTTTACCATCCGGGCAACATCCTGGCTGGGCCAGGAGTCCAGGACCTCCATAAGCCTGCGTGTTTCTTCTTCAGACAGGTACTCCGTGACCTGGTTATCCTTTTTGGGCATTTCAATGGTAAATCCCAGGGCTGGACAAAGATTATATTTCACGCCGAAATTGACGATGCGTCTAAGCAGTTCAAGAGCGTTGGCAATTGTAGCAGGCTTTTTGTCAGCCATTGCCTTCTTGACCCGTTCTACATCAAAGGGGGACAGTTCAGGGACCCGCTTGTGACCCAGCAGGGGTTTCAGGTGCCTGTTCCACCTGTTCAAATCTATTTGTCTTCCTTTCAGGGCCTGACCCCTTTCCGAGGAAAAATAGGCATCCTTAATCTCTTCAAGGACTCTGTTGGCCTTGAGCTTTTCTGCCCTGATTTCCCTGGTAGTCTTTACCTCCTCTCCATGGCGAACTGCCCGGACTCTTTTGGCCCTTTCTTCGGCAGCAATCTGGGGTGAATATCCCTCTGACTCCCAGCCGATTTTTTCCCATCGTTTTTTCCCGTCTATCTTGAAGCTGATGGTAAAGCAGCGGTCCAGGTGCCCATTTACCCTTGGTCTGGTCGTGGAACGATAGCAGTAAACACCTGTGTAAAAACCGCCGCCCTTCTTTTTTACTCGTTCATACTTGGTAGCCATCGGGTTCCTCCATTTGATGCACCCGTGGGCCGAGTTTTCCTACCCTATTCCTACCCTTTCGGTTAAAAAACACGGTATTTTGATTAATCATCATAACAAATATTAAAGCAGATTAAAGGGGAAATATCAAGTGAAATTAGTGGGTTTTAAGGGCAATTCAGTACTATTAAAAATAGCTAAAAAAGGGGAAACCCATGGGCTCATAACCCGAAGGTCGGAGGTTCAAATCCTCCCCCCGCTACCAGTAAATTCAAGGACTTACGGTGTTTTCGTCGTAAGTCCTTTTTTCGTTTGGTACGTCTTTGGTGCGAGTCTGAACACCT
>JALVJO010000110.1 GCA_027028245.1 Deltaproteobacteria bacterium | reverse complement strand
CTGGCCATCCTGGCAGACCTTGCGCCGAGACTTACAGCAGCCCTTGTAGGAATCGGAATATTTCTAAGCTTTCTGACAATCCCCTTTCTCTTTGAGCTCATAAAACTCTTCCTTCACTGACAAACATACATTCAATCCTGGAAAGGGCCGATCAAGCCGCCTGTATCTGCCGGGATGAAGATAAGCCTTCTAATTCTTTATAAATCCTGTACGGCAAAAGGGGGCAAAAAACAAAAGAGAACATTCACGTAAGACGTGAATTTTGCCGATGTGTTTTTTGAAAGTTAATTGTTTATAAAAATACAAAAAAACAATTTTTTCCCTTTTACCGTGCGGGATTTACGTTCTTGACTAAAATTTTGGCTTTAAGTACATTATTTTAACTTACCGACCTGGAGGTCGACCCCTGCGGAGGGATGGCCGAGTGGTTTAAGGCGGCGGTCTTGAAAACCGCTGTGCCGAGAGGCACCGTGGGTTCGAATCCTACTCCCTCCGCCACAAATTGAAAATATGTTTGGCGTCAGGAGAGGTGACCGAGAGGCTGAAGGTGCTCGCCTGCTAAGTGAGTGTGCGCCGAAAGGTGCACCGTGGGTTCGAATCCCACCCTCTCCGCCAATCTTTAAGCATCCAGTCCGGCAGAACTGCCGGTTTTTTTGTATTCAGCCCTCAAATTTTCCAGGAGGAAAAAGACACCATGATGACAGATTTTTTGTTTACATCCGAATCCGTTACCGAAGGTCATCCCGACAAGGTTGCAGATCAGGTCTCGGATGCCATTCTCGACTCTATCCTGGCCAAGGACCCCTATGCCAAGGTTGCCTGCGAAACATTGGTTACAACGGGCCTGGCGCTGATAGCAGGCGAGATCACAACTGAAGCTTACGTGGACATGCCCAAGGTCGTAAGAGGCACCATAAAGGAAATAGGTTACAGTGATTCAAGTATGGGCTTTGACTGGCAGACCTGTGCAGTGCTTACCAGTATTGATAAGCAGTCCCCTGACATCGCCATGGGAGTTGACAGAAACGGCGACATAGGAGCAGGAGACCAGGGCCTCATGTTCGGCTATGCAACTGATGAAACACCTGATTTTATGCCCATGCCCATCTGGTATGCGCATAAACTTGCCCAGAAGCTGGCGCAGGTCCGTAAAAATGGCGTAATTCCATTCCTCAGGCCGGACGGTAAATCACAGGTCACCATCCAGTACAAGGACAGAAAACCCGTATCAGTCCATTCCCTGGTGGTAGCGGCCCAGCACACCCCGGACGTGACCCACAAGGAGGTAGAAGAGGCCATTATCGAAGAGGTCATAAAGCCGGTTGTGGCACCTGAGCACCTGACCAAGGAGACTAAATATTTCATCAACAGCACCGGCAGGTTCGTGGTAGGCGGGCCGCTGGCAGACTGCGGGGTTACAGGAAGAAAGATCATAGTAGATACCTACGGAGGCAGAGGCCATCACGGCGGAGGTGCCTTTTCCGGAAAGGATCCAACGAAGGTGGACCGGTCCCCCTCTTACATGGCCCGCTACGTTGCCAAGAACATTGTCGCAGCAGGCATTGCCGGAGAATGCGAGGTCCAGGTGGCCTATGCCATCGGCGTAACAAAACCCCTGGCAATAAACGTACGGACCTTCGGCACAGAAAAGATTCCACAAGATGCCATTGTAAAACTCATAGAGGAAAATTTCAGCTTCAAGCCCAAGGACATCATCGAGTACCTGGATCTCAGGAGACCCATCTACAAGAAGACTGCTGCCTACGGGCATTTCGGCAGGCCTGAGCCGGAGTTTACCTGGGAAAAGCTTGACATGGTGGAAACTTTAAAGGAAAAGGCAGGTCTTTAGCCTTTATGAAAAGAACTATCTGAAGGAGAAACAAGAGAGATGAAATACCATATCAAGGACGAATCCCTGGCAGAAGCCGGCAGGCTCCGCATTGAGTGGGCAGCAAAGAGCATGCCTGTCTTAAACCTTATAAAGGAAAGATTCTCCAATGAAAAACCCCTGAAGGGAATACGTCTGGGTGCCTGCCTGCACGTGACCACGGAAACTGCTGCCCTTTGCCAGACGCTTAAGGCGGGCGGTGCAGAGGTCTATCTCTGCGCCTCCAATCCACTGAGCACCCAGGATGACGTTGCAGCATCCCTGGTGGTGCATGACCAGATACCTGTCTTTGCCATCAAGGGCGAAGACAACGACACCTATTACGATCACCTCCGTGCTGTGATAGATGCCAAGCCCCAGATTACCATGGACGACGGGGCGGACCTGGTCTCCACTCTTCACCAGGAGAAGAAAGAGCTTCTGGAGGAAATCATCGGCGGCACCGAGGAGACGACAACCGGAGTCATCCGGCTCAGGGCCATGGCCTCTGACGGAGTCCTTCATTATCCCATCATTGCAGTAAACGATGCCGACACCAAGCACCTTTTCGACAATCGATACGGCACAGGGCAATCCACCATCGACGGCATCATCAGGGCGACCAACAGGTTGATAGCAGGCAGCATATTCGTGGTATCCGGATATGGATGGTGTGGCAAGGGCGTGGCCATGAGGGCCAAGGGCCATGGTGCAAGGGTCATAATCACCGAGGTCGATCCTCTAAGGGCGCTTGAGGCCGTAATGGACGGCTTCGAAGTCATGCCCATAAAGGATGCGGCAGCCATTGGCGACTTCTTCTGCACGGTGACCGGAGATATCCACGTTATCCGCCAGGAACACTTTCTCGAAATGAAAGACGGCGCCATTGTGGCCAATTCCGGCCATTTCAACGTGGAGCTGGATCTGGAATCCCTGGAAGAGGTTACCACAGCCAGGAGGACCATCAGGCCCTTTGTGGAAGAACACACCCTCAAGAATAACAGGCGGATCTACGTACTGGGAGAGGGACGCCTTATTAACCTTGCAGCGGCTGAAGGGCATCCATCCAGTGTTATGGACATGAGTTTTGCCAACCAGGCACTTTGCTCTGAACACATGGTAAAGGCCGGCAAAAACCTTGAAAATACTGTATATGGCGTACCAAAGGAGATTGACCGGGAAATTGCAAGACTCAAGCTTTCCAGCATGAATATCGACATAGACACCCTTACTGATGAGCAGGAAAAATACCTGTCTTCCTGGGAAATGGGCACTTGATCCCAAAATACGCAGTTCTTAGGTTTGCCAAAGATGCAAAACCTACTGGATGCAGAGACGTATTCTCGGGCATCTGAAGCGCATAATTTGGAATGATGCTCCCGGTTTAACAGCTGCCTGAAAAAAGCTGTTTACATAACCAGTCATAACTTTTAAAAAGGGCAGAAGAATGGTTTCTGCCCTTTTGTTTTTTTGAGTTTTTGAACCAGATTCGGGATGAATTATCCGGAGTATTGTTTAAGTGGAAAACCAGCAAGGGAAAAACAAGAAGAAACTCTGGGGAGGCAGATTTTCCCAGACCACCAACGAGATGGTAGAAAAATTTTCTGCCTCAGAGCACTTTGACAGGCGCCTTTATTCCCAGGACATCCTTGGCAGCCAGGCCCATGCCCGCATGCTGGCAAGGTGCGGAGTCATTTCTCCAGAAGATGCGGAAAGAATAGTCTCCGGGCTTCAGGATATAAAGCTTGCCATAGAAAATAAAAGCTTTGATTGGAAGCCCGAACTTGAAGACGTCCACATGAACATCGAAAAGGCCCTTACCGATGCCATCGGCGAGGCTGGAGGCAGGCTGCACACGGCAAGATCCAGAAACGACCAGGTGGCTACAGACCTGAGGATGTTCGTACGTGAACAGATCTTTCTCATAGACAGACTGCTTGCAGGTCTGCAGGGGGCTTTTATTCATCAGGCCAGGGAGCACTTGGGCCTTGTAATGCCCGGTTTTACACATCTTCAAAAGGCCCAGCCTGTCCTGTGGTCGCATCACATGCTGGCATATTTCCAGATGTTCAGGCGGGATCGTTTGAGACTAAGGGACTGCCTTGGACGGGTAAATATTCTCCCCCTGGGAAGTGCCGCCCTTGCTGGAACCGATTTCGAGATCGATCGTTTCATGACTGCAAGGGAACTTGGTTTTGACGATATAAGTGCCAACAGTCTGGACGCGGTTTCCGACAGGGATTTTGCCATCGAATTTGTCTTTGTCCTGTCCGTGATCATGATGCATCTAAGCCGTCTTTCCGAGGAACTCGTGATATGGACGTCTTCTGAATTTTCCTATGTTGAACTGCCGGATGAATTTTGTACAGGCTCCAGCATCATGCCCCAAAAAAAGAATCCCGACGTTCCGGAACTCGTAAGGGGCAAAACCGGCAGGGTCTACGGTCATCTTATTGGCCTTCTCACCCTGCTCAAGGGGCTGCCCCTGGCCTACAACAGGGATCTCCAGGAGGATAAGGAGGCCCTTTTTGATGCACTTGATACTTGCTCGGCCTGCCTGAACATAACCAAATTCCTTGTTGCCGGTATGAAACCGCGTGAAGACAGGCTGGCCGACGATTCCAGGACAGGTTTTCTTACAGCCACGGATCTTGCCGATTACCTTGTCAAAAAGGGAGTCCCCTTCAGGCAGGCACATGAAATCGTCGGAAAGGCGGTGGCAAAGTGCCTTGCATCAAAAAAGGAGCTCACGGACCTGACACTTTCCGAGCTGCAGTCCCTGCACCCTGAAATAGATGAAGATGTCTTCCGTGTCCTGGACGTAAGGGGCTCTGTTGATTCAAGAAAGTGCCCTGGAGGCACAGGCACCATCCCTGTAAAAGACCAGCTCCATGAGGCAGAAAGATGGCTGGCCGATTTCAGACTGACATGAAGGAAAACCTAAAAAAGGCCGCCTGCATCCTGTTTATGTGTCTCTTCTTGCTGCCTGTTTCGTGCGGAAGAAAAAGGGCGCCTGTTCCTCCCGGCACCCTGAGGCCTGAGAGAATAAAGGACCTGTCCTACAAGATAACTGCAAAGGGGGTCATTCTTTCCTGGACAGTGCCTGTTAGAAACCACGACGGCAGCCCCCTTTCCCATGTCAAGGAGTTCAGGCTCTACAAGGCAGAGGTTCCGATCCAGGGCGGATGCCTGGACTGCCCCCCCAGGTATGAAGAACCAATTTCAGTCCGGCTGGACTCCAAGCCTGAACCCGGCCAGAAAATAAGCTATGAAGACACCACGCTTAGGCCCGGCTATTATTATATTTACCAGGTAAGAACTGTAAAAAACCTGCTCAATGTCTCAGACCTTTCCAATAAGATCTCCTTTGCCTGGCACTGTCCTCCTGATGCCGCCCAGAACCTGACGGCCAAGGTATCTGAAAAGGGCATACTGATTAAATGGCTTCCGCCGGCGAAATTCCAGGACGGGCTTCCACTAAAGGGGCCGCTCAAATACCGCATTCTGAGAAAATTTGACGATGAAAAGACCTGGACCACCCTGCGAAAGGGTGTCAAGGAAACGTCTTATATGGACAAAATCAGGCGTACTTACAGGTATGCAGAATACAAGGTAATTCCTGTATTTTCATACCACGGTACTGATATCCCGGGAAGACCATCCCTTCCCCTACTGGTAAGGGCCAAGGGGTTCGGCCACCTGAAGGCGCCTGTTCTGCTGGACGTCAGAAAAGATCCAGAAGGCATTGCCGTGTTGTGGAGTAAGACCAAACGGTACGATATATCGGGTTACAATATCTACAGGAAAGATCCATCAAAGATCATCTTTAAGCTCAACCTGCATCCTATAAAAACCACGTCTTTTACAGACAGAACCAGTCTGCCCCCGGGGCGCTACGGATACTTTGTTACAGCTGTGGATGATTCCTATCCCCCGAATGAAAGTCCTCCATCGAAGATAATTTACATAGACATACGTTAAAACTGCAAAGGATCCCGATTCATGAAGGATGACATCTTTTATTACAAGGACGGAGAACTTTACTGTGAACAAGTCCCCATAAGGAAAATAGCCAGCAAGACAGGCACCCCTGTGTACTGCTATTCATATTCCCATCTGGTTTCCCGTTTTCGAGCCTATGAGGAAGCCTTTGGCCAAACACCCCATCTCGTCTGCTTTGCAGTAAAGGCAAACAGCAATCTTGCAGTGCTCAATACCCTTGGTGAGCTTGGAGCTGGCGCAGACATTGTCTCCGGGGGAGAACTTTTCAGGGCCCTTAAGGCAGGTATCCCGGCCGGACGCATTGTCTACTCGGGGGTTGGGAAAACCCGGAGCGAAATGGCCTACGCCCTCAAGGAAGACATACTCATGTTCAACGTGGAATCCATGGAAGAATTGGAGGTCATTGATGCCGTAGCCTCAAGGGAGAAGAAAAAGGCCAGGATAGCCATCAGGGTAAACCCGGACGTGGATCCAAAGACTCATCCTTACATTTCCACAGGCCTCAAGAAAAACAAGTTCGGTCTTTCCATCGAACAGGCACTTGATGCATATAGGAAGGCAAGCCGCAGGTCCTGGCTGGAGGTCACGGGCATAGCCTTCCATATAGGATCCCAGATCCTTGAAACAGATCCCTTTGTCCATGCATTTGAAAAGATAAAAATTCTTCTGGAAAAACTGCAATCAGAGGGGATAAATCCTTCCTATGTCGACCTGGGAGGCGGTCTCGGTATTTCCTATCATGGCGAATCACCGCCCGAACCTGAAGACTATGTGTCGTCTATCCTGAAAAGGGCAAGCGGTCTTAGCCAGACCATCATCATGGAACCCGGCCGGGCAATATGCGGCAATAGCGGTGTCCTTGTAACCAGGCTGCTGTACACCAAGAAAAATTCCCTTAAAACCTTCTACGTGGTGGATGCGGCAATGAACGACCTTGGCCGTCCAAGTCTCTACGATGCCTATCACGAAATCAGGCCTGTACATGAAAGGCCGGGGGCAGATAACATCACAGTGGATGTTGTCGGACCCATCTGCGAAACAGGAGACTTTCTGGCACGGGACAGGGATTTACCAATTTTATCCCCTGGAGAACTTTTGACAGTCATGAGTGCCGGTGCCTACGGGTTTACCATGTCATCCAATTATAATTCCAGGCCACGGGCTGCAGAGGTCATGGTCAGAGGCAGCCGTTTTGAGATAATCAGACAGAGGGAGACCTATGAAGACCTCATCAGGGGTGAAACCATCCCTCAGTGGGAGGATTAATACTGGTGAAATCGCACATTCCCTTTAAAAAAATGCACGGAAGCGGCAATGATTTTATCTTGATAGACAACAGACAGAACTGGATCGAACCTGATAAGGCCCCAAAGGCAGCGGTACGCTACTGCAAGAGGCACTTTGGGATTGGTGCAGACGGAATGATTCTTATTGAAGATTCCCGGAAGGCCGACTTTCGCTGGCACTTTTTCAATGCAGATGGAAGCCGGGCAGACATGTGTGGAAATGGAGGTCGGTGTGCAGCCCGTTTTGCCGTTTTGCAAGGCATCTGCGGCCCGGAACTCAAGTTCGAGACCGGGGCAGGCATTATTGAGGCATCGGTGAAGGATGCCTTGGTCAAACTGCAGCTTACCCCTCCAAAAGATCTGAAAACCGATATAAGGATAACAATCCACGACAAAGAAAGAACTATTGATTTTATCAATACCGGAGTCCCCCACGCTGTTTTATTTCCCGCTGACATAGAAGCAGAACCCGTTTTTGAGACCGGAAGGCTTGTAAGATATCACAAGGCATTCAGCCCTGAGGGTACAAACGTAAATTTCGTAAAGGTGACCGGACCATCAAGCATTCTGGTGCGCACCTATGAAAGGGGTGTGGAGGATGAAACCCATGCCTGCGGCACAGGTGCTGTGGCAAGTGCCCTTATTGCAGGCCTTAAGGGCCTGGTAGAACCTCCCGTGGAGGTAAAGACCTGGGGAGGAGAAAAACTCAAGATCTATTTTCAGAAGGATGAAAGGCCTTCTTTCCGCAAGGTTTACCTGGAAGGCACGGCAGTCCTTGTGTATTCGGGTGTGACAGAAGAAGTCTAACGAAGACGTAAGCGCTTCACAGGACACCACATCTGTCCCGCGATGGCCCGCTGCCTTACATCTCTGGCACCCTGAGAGGGGAGCATTCCCGGTTTGTCCCCTATTTGTACCACTGACAAGGAAGGGGTGTTTCTTGAAAGGCTTCACCACAAGGAAGCCAACTTCAGCCGCAGTCAAGCCGCTGAGATTGGTGATGTCTGTATCCAGGAAAAATTTAAAATCTGCACAGCGGCTTGGTGAACCTTGAAGGAAACACCCCTTCCTTGCCCTTCCTCGTCAGTGGTACAAATAGGGGACAAACCGGGAATGCTCCCCCTGAGAGCGCCTACAGGTTGGGATAAACCCTATTGGAACCTGTGATCAGTTAGACGAAGTCCTTCCAGTTCCTGCCTGACCTTTTGATATTCCGAAATTATCTCCAGCAGCAGTTTCCCCGCTCCTGCCGCCTTTTTGTTCCTTGCCATTTTCTCCATTTCAAGGCAGAGGTTGCTCAGCCGGTAAGCTCCCATGAACCCGCTGCTGCCCTTAAAGGTATGGGCATTAAAACGAAGTTGTTCAAGATCTCCTTTGTCTATGGCCTCTTCCATTGCCTTCAGATACCTTTCGCTGTTCTGAAAAAACTTGTCCACGGATTCAGAAAAAAATCGTCTTCCCCCATGCCGATCCAGCATTTTGAGTTCCCTGATTACCTCCAAATCCAAGGGCCCCTTTGAACCATCGGCCCCTTCATCAAGGCCCGGGGCAAGTATATCCTTTTGAAAAGGGCCTGAAGTTTCTGCAGCAGCTGTCCCTTTCCTTCTCCATTTTTTGAGCTTTTCAGAAAGCTCATCAATCTTGAAGGGCTTTGCCAGGTAATCATCCATGCCGGCATCAATACATTTTCTTTCATCTCCATCCATGGCATAAGCGGTAAGGGCAATGACAGGAGTATGCCTGCCTGTCTTTTCCATCTGCCTGAATCTCCTTGTGGTTTCATACCCGTCAAGAACCGGAAGCTGACAATCCATCAAGACCACGTCAAACTCTTCCCGTTCCAGGATTTCAAGGGCCTGCTGACCATCTTCTGCAAGGACCCCCTGGCAGCCCAATACCGAGAGTATAGTCATGCAGAGCTCCTGGTTTACAGGGTTATCTTCAACCAGGAGGACTTTCATCCCTGAAAATTCTCTGCCGTTTTCCACTGGCTTGAACAAAGCCTTCTCCTGCTTCATATCTTGGTCACCGGGGCCTTCCTTTTTCAATATCTCCGGCAGGGAATTGTAGAGGGCACCCTTATCAACAACCAGTGTGCCTTCCAAGGCATTTGGGAGGGACGTATCTTTTTCATCCCCCAGCAACACGAATCCCAGGTTGCCGTGCCTGTGGGAAAATTCCCTGAGGCTTGAGATGGATTTCTGAAGATCTGGACTGTCGTCCAGGATATCCTGATCAATGATTATCCAGATTCTGCCGTTGATCCTTTCTTCATGTTCTGATGCAATATTCAATGCTTCCTCTGCGGTTTCAGCAAGAAACTGCCTGCAGCCTTTAATCCCACTGATGATGCTTGAAACTGCCTCCTTCAAGAAGTCGTTCCTGCTTACTATGATGACAAGCGGGCAATAAAGATCATCTGCAGCTTCCTCATGCGCTTTGTCATCTGCTGCCTGGAAATTGAGAAAACAGCTGAAACGAGAACCAGAACCAGGAGAACTTTTCACCTGTATTTCGCCACCTAAGTGCTGAAGAAGCCCTTTTACAATGGCCAGGCCCAGCCCGGTTCCTTCATAGGATTTGGAAGCTGATTCATCTCCCTGAGAGAACGCATTAAAGATCTCCTGGAGCCTCGTCTCCTCTATGCCCGGCCCCCTATCTTCCACTTCCATTAGAATCTTCACCATATCGCCATGCTGCGAAATCTTCTTGAGCCTGAGTATGATATCCTGCTCATTGGAAAACTTTACAGCATTTCCTATGAGGTTGATGAGAATCTCTTTTACCTTATCCTGATCCCCTATTACCTTTTTGGGAATGGAATGGTCGCAGCTGAAAAAGATATTGATTCCCTTTTTGGCTGCCTGCACAGAAAGCAGTTCAATGACTTCCCTGGCTGCCTTTTGCAGAGAAAAACAACTGGTTCTGATCCTTACCTTCCCGGCTTCCATGGTAGAAAACTGAAGTATGTCATTGATTATATTCAAAAGGATCTGGCCTGATTTCATGATCCCCTGGATAAGGGGCAGCTGCTCTGGCCCCGGGTTGGAGCGAAGCAGAAGCTCGGCCATGCCTATCACCCCATTCATGGGAGTTCTGATTTCATGGCTCATGTTGGCCAGGAACTGGCTCTTGGCCTTACTGGCCTCCTCTGCCTGCTCCTTGGCCTTTTTATATTTTTCTACCAGCTGCTCCAGTTCCAGATTTGCCCGTGACAGCTCCTCTGTCCTCTCCCTGACCCTTTCCTCCAGTTCCTCTCCATGGGCCCTCAGCAGTTTCTCATGGCCCCGGATCTTCTCAAGCATCAAGTTGAATTGTTCGATCAGCGTCCCTAGTTCGTCATCACTGTTTTTTTTCACCCTCAGGGAATAATCCTTGGTCTCTGACACCCTTTTCATGGAGGAAACCAGTTTCTGCATGGGTTCAACCAATCTGCTGCTGAGATAGTCGGAGATAAAGATTGAAACAAGTACCAGGAAAAACCACATGCAAAATGACATGATCACAGTTGACCAAAACGCACGGAAAAAGCCGGACAGATCCTCTCGTACCCATATCAGACCAATGCGTTCGCCGTGAAAGCTTACAGGCCCATAGGTATCGATAAATTTGCTGAAATAATACCCGAAATCGTGACTGGATGCCTCGGCATGGTCGGATCCCCCAATTAAGTTCCTTATTTTCTCCTCTTGGGGCCTTTCCAGGCCTGAATATTTGTACAAACATGCCAGTGACTTTCCTTCGCGGCTGAATATGCAGGCCTGTTTCACTTTCTTGACGGATTTAAGGGCTGAAAGGGTATCTAAAGCGGCTTCCTTGTCTTCAAAAAAGATGGCAGCTGCACAGTTGGAGCCAATGGTCTTTGCAATGACCTGAGCCTGAAGTCTCTGTTGGACATGCCCGGACCAGAAAAAATATCCCAGGAAAAAGAGGGTTGCCCCTGCAAGCACTACTGATGCTGTTAATGTCATAAAGAGCATCAGTTTTTTTTGTATGGAAAGAGATCTCATTGAACGATGAATTTTGCAAGTTTCAGTAGCCTGCTGCTGATCTTGAGCCCGCTCCTGCCTGCGTTTTTGAGATTTACTGCAAATCGTATCTTGTTGCCTTCCTTGAAAAGTGCAATTATCACGCCCCTTTCAAGTGCCTCCTTGCCCTCGGAGATGGTAAGCACATGTCCTTTTTCAAGGCTGCTCAGTGTTTTTTTATCAATAAACTGTTCCTCTGCCATTACAAGTACCTGAACGCCCTGAATATCGCATGGATTCGAAACCTCCTTTATCTTCACTTCCTTGTCCAGGCTCTTTCTGCCCTCAAGTTTTCGCAAGGCATCCACCATGGTTCCCCTGCCCCAGTAACCTATAACAAGATAATCGTCTCTAAAGGACGACTCGGGCCATTGGATGAATTTGGTAAAATTATAGATAAAAGCTGCCTTTACATCTGTCTCTGGGTGATGGAAGCCTGCAGCCGATGAATGCACGTGAAACGCATAGAGGAAAAACACGGCAATTATCCATGCCGCCGGGTTATAAACTGCCGAAACCACACGACTCGGCAGGGCCTGATCCCAATGGCCCCTGTATGTGTCAATCCTTTTTTTCAAAACTTCCAGACTGCCTTTGCGTAAACAGATCTCGGGATTTCAGTGGATATCAGCTGCAAGAAATCGTCCTTGTACTCAGGGTGTCGAGGATCCAGAAGATTCTTTGCAGCTACGGAAATTTCCAGACTCTCAAGAGGATGCCACCCGACTCTTATATCAACACCTGTATAAGAAGGTATATCGAGTTTTGAAAGACTTGAAACATAACGGAGCCATACGTCCAGTTCCAATTTTTCAGTAAAATTCATATTGGATCTGAAGGAAACCTGGTGGTCCGGCGCCTCCATGTATTCAGCAGGCAGTCCTGAACCTGCCCTGTGTTCGGATTCTATCCAGTAATTGGTGTTCAGATAGGAATAGGAAAGTTCCAGCCTCCACCAGTCGAGAGGATTAAAATTACCTGTAAGTTCAATGCCGAAGTTATTGGCCTTTCCATAATTTTCAGGCAGGATGGGCTGGATGAACATTCCATGATGGTCAAATATCTCACCGGCCACGGCAGTAAAAAGATCATCGTAAAAATTTGCAAAACCTGTAATATCAAAGGCAAGCCTGGTACATGCAGTCCACCTGTAGCCGATTTCTGCAGCCCACAGCTTCTCGCTCCTGAAATCATGGTCCCCTTTGAAAGCCATTTCGATGGGAAGCTGCCTGGTAAGATCTCTTTCTGTTCCAAGCAGCCAGATGGCATCACGGTTGTAACGGCTGGGCACCCTGACAGCCCTGGAAAAGGCTGCCCACAAATCCTGACGGGAATTAAGGCTGTAGATCACCCTCACCGTGGGTTCCACCTCCATACCGGTATAGTTGTTGTGATCCAGCCTGACACCCAGCAAAAACCGCAGCCTGTCCTGGAAGAAATCCATCTCATCCTGGCCGTAGAAACCAAAAAGATCGTCCTTCCTGGAACTTGGCTGGAACGAGCCGACATTATATCCGTGCTTTATGGGAATATCATCCCAGGTATGCCTGTAGGAACAGCCCCACTGGATGTCATTGAAGCCAAACAATGGAAAACGGTGCTGGAATTCGAAATCCAGGGTATCACGGGATTCCCTGCCCATGTCGGTAAATTTTCTGTCAGTGTGGTCATAATAGAACTGGAAATTGAGTTCGTTCTCCTTATCAAAAAGATGCTTCCACCTGACAAGTATGTTCCCGCCTGATGCGGGAATGTCGGATTCAATGATTCTGCGCTCAGAGAAGGACTCGTTGAAACCAAGTACTCGTGAGGTGACTTCTTCGGTATATATATCTCCCTGAACAGCGGCAGAATCATTGGAGGCAAAATGCCAGTTGGAATGAAAACCCGATCTCAGCATCCGCCGATCATCCCATGCACTTCCCCCGTCTTTCTTTTCCTGTGCTCCTCGCTCAAAGGCCTTGGCGTAAAAACGCACAGCCCCGATATCACCGACCTTGGAACCAAGTCTTCCAGAGCCGAAACCGTGTTCAATGCTGCCCCCGCCGCCGCTCAACAGCACCCCCCTGGTGGCGTAAGCATCCTTTGTGATAATATTGATCACACCGTTTACAGCATTGGTGCCCCAACTGCTGGCACCAGGCCCCCGTATTACCTCAATACGATCGATGTCCTCAAGCATTGTATCCTGAACATCCCAGAAAACCCCTGAAAAGAGCGGATCATAAAGTGTCCTGCCATCCATCAACACCAGGAGCTTGTCTGAGAAAATGCCGTTAAATCCCCTGATCGACACAGCCCAGTTGCCGTTATCTATCTTTGCCACGTTAACCCCCGGGACCATACGAAGTAACTCGGGGATCGAAGAGGCACCGGACCTGCGGATGTCTTCCTGGGTAATAACAAACACTGCTGCAGGGGTGTCCTTTATGCTCTGGGGCTTCTTAAATGCAGAGGTGACCTCAAGATTCATGAGTTCTTCCAGGCTCATTGAAAACAACCCTTCATCAGGCTGGACCGGTGAGGCACCACTTGCCGGGTTTGGAAAAAGGCATGAAAAAAAGACCAAGGACAAGGGTGCAAACCGGCCTGCCTCAAATATCATGGCCTTAAAACATGCAGCTATGTCAGCCAACAGCCAAAAGTTCAGCTTACCTAACAGACGCATAACTCCTCTCTTCCATGACGGATATATCCTGTCGCCGAATAATCGACAGTCTGTTAATCATATCGGAAAATATACATCCAGAACCAATAGGCCCTGGAAACAGCAATTATCCCTGGATTTTTGCAGTTCTGGTACCTGCGGCCTGCCCACCTTGCTGATATCCTTGATGCTATTTAGGACATGGATGCTTTTTTATTTATCACAGGTATTGAAGGTTGTATAATAAAAAAATATATCTCAACTTATTGCCGAGTAAATGCTGAAGAATCAATAACACCATGCCGGAAAGTGGATTGCCATGAACCCAGTTCTTGAAACCATTTACAGCCGCCGAAGCGTAAGGCATTTTACTGAGGAGCCGGTTGACCGCGCCCACATCGTGGAGATCTTAAAGGCTGGAAGCTGGGCGCCTTCAGGTCTTAACAACCAGCCCTGGCGGTTTGCCGTTGTCAAAGACAGGGGATTAAAAAAGGAATTCGAGGCCCTGACCAAGTACAGCAGGGTGATTCGGGCCGCAGACTGCCTGATTCCTGTTTTTGTGGACAAGATAAGCATGTACCACCCGGTCAAGGACCACCAGGCAGTGGGCGCGTGTATAGAAAACATGCTCCTGGCAGCTCACAGCCTGGGACTTGGTGCTGTCTGGCTCGGAGAAATCCTCAAAAGTGCAGACCAGGTCAGGCAGCTCCTGGAGCTTCCTGAAACCCTCGAGCTTATGGCCGTGGTTGCCCTGGGGCACCCTGCAAGAAAAGACCAGAAAAGCACCAGAAAGCCCATTGAAGAACTGGTGGTGTTCGAAAAATGAAAAAGACCAGTGGATTTTTTACCAGTGCTTTCCTCATATTGATTCTGCCCCTAATGGCAGCATGTGCTGCAAACAGCAGCTATTCAGAGACTGCCGCCGGCCTGGATAAAGAAAAGGTCACCCTCATTTTCCCGGATCTTCCAATACCGGCACCACTTGAGATCAACGAGGACGAATCGGTGATTATTTCCTCTCCAGGCTACCAGGGAGGGCTTATTATACTTAAGGGAAGTCTTTCGCCTGTTGCTGTTCAAAACTACTTTCTGGATACACTTCCCCAAAAGGGCTGGAAATTTGTCAGCTCCCTGAATGCCGGAAGGGGACTTATGGCCTTCAGCAAGGACGGCAACGGCCAGTGCCTGATAACCTATTCCAGGACCAGTTTTGGTTATACAAGGGTTGAAATCTGGATGGCAGAGCCCATTTCAGAACGGGGAGAAGATCATGGAGCAGGACCGGGATTTTGATACAGAGTATAATACATTCAAGCCCCTTTCAGACAGGAAAATCCTCTTCGGCGTTACCGGCGGCATTGCGTGCTTCAAGGCAGCAGAATATGTGCGGAACCTTGCCAAGGAAGGAGCCTCTGTCCAGCCTGTTATCACCAAAAGCGCGGAAAAATTTGTAACCTGCTGTACCTTTTCGGCCCTTTCCGGCCAGAAGGCAGCCCTGGACCTCTTTGATGAATCCAGCTGCCATGAAATCCCTCACATCAGGTTTGCACAAAAGGCAGAGGTTATGGTGGTGCTACCTGCCACTGCAAATATTATTGCCAAGTTTGCTCACGGCATTGCAGACGACCTTTTGAGTACCATCTTTCTCTCATTTACAGGGCCGGTTCTTCTTTTTCCATCCATGAATCCCGACATGTACAGCCACGCAGCAACCCAGGCAAATATTTCAAGTCTCAGGCAGAGGGGAACATACATCATAGAACCGGAAGAGGGAATCGTGGTGTGCGGAGCAAAGGGCAAGGGCAGGCTGCCTGGCTGGGAAACCTGCCTGTTTCATATAAAAAAGGCCCTCTGGCCCAAGGGACTTTTGGGTAAAAAAATCCTGGTAACTGCAGGCCCTACCAGGGAACAGATAGATCCAGTCAGGTTCATATCCAACCGCTCTTCCGGCAAAATGGGTTATAAACTTGCAGAGGCAGCAGCCCTTAGAGGCGCCCAGGTCCACCTTGTATCAGGCCCGGTATCCCTCAGTGCACCTTCGGAAGTAAAACTCCACAAGGTGGAAACGGCTGAAGAAATGGCACAGGCCGTGTTCTCACTTGCAGACAAGATGGACGTAATCATCATGGCTGCTGCAGTCTCCGATTATACCCCGGCAGAGCGCCTTGCCCATAAGCTTAAAAAATCAGAAGAAAAACTCTGCCTTAACCTGAGAAAAAGCACTGACATACTCCTAGAGCTTGGCAAAGACAAGACAGACCGCCTGGTACTGGTGGGTTTCTGCGCAGAAAGCCGGGACCTTGTAAAAAATGCCTTTTCCAAGCTTGAAAAGAAAAACCTGGATCTGGTTGTTGCAAACGATATCACGCTTCCTGGAGCGGGATTTGATTCTGATACCAACAAGGTCTTTATTATAGATACTGAAGAAAATATCGAGGAGCTGCCTTTCATGGATAAGGCCGAGGTGTCGGAACACATACTTGACAGGATACAGGAACTAATGGACGCTAAAGGATTATTGTAAGACCTGAATCCTTCACTGTCGAATGTGAGGAAACAGCCCAGGGAACTCACATTGCCTGCTAATGGATCTCTGAGCCGGGTTCTATCATAGATCGCTTCTTCTCAGCTGAGTAATGCGGATTTTTTTAGCCAGTCCAGCTCCACTTTCGGCTGACCGATCTGCCTCTATAGCTCAGCAGTAAGTTCTTCATTTTCCTTGTCTGTCTTCTTTCTCCCATCTGTAATGTAATGGTCAAGTAAAAATGGACACCTTTTTTCAAGCAGCTTGTTTAATGTGTTCACGTTCAATGATAATCTCCTAACCGCCCTACACTAATTTACCAACAAGTAGATGTCTCACTTACATTGACACAGAGGGTTGTCAGCTACATATGGGGGCCAGCCCCCATACCCCCGAGGTTTTACGCATTGAGGCCAAATGGATGGGAGAAAAAAAAAGAAGACCCGGCCCCTGGTGGCAGCCGGGCCTCCATCCTCTCGGCACCAACCTCGGCGCTCGGGTCGCTCCTCAGCGTTGCCTTATCTTCCGGGTTGGCATGGCAAGAATAGAGAGGCTTTGGGAGGATGGCAAGATGAAAAGAAAAATTATGGGAAAATCAGTCAATGAAATTGAATGGTTGAGTCGGGAATTATAATTGTCCCCGACCGGGAAAAATAATTGTCGTTAAACATCTAGGAGTGTACTTAAAAACCTACATTTTTCTTTAAGGGATAAGGGGTTAGGAAACACAAAAAGAATAAACCATATTGAAATAATTAAAAAAATTACCAAATATTGATTCGGTATGGATTGTGCTTTGATAACGTTGAATGTTGGCGGTGGGTAATTTTGGGGTAATTTTTTTGACTTGAAGGAGGAAAGAAGAAATGAAAACAAAATACCTATTCCTTATCCTGGCAGCAATGTTTGTCTGGATTAATCTTTGTCAAATAGCTTTTTCAGATGATGATGTAAAGCTTGAATTCAAACCCAAGTCAGGTCTTTGGTATGATAAGAACAAGCCTGGACATGGCATAGACTTTGAGTTGGATGACTCCACTCTGGCAGCAGTTTGGTACACGTATGAGCAAGATGGGACTCCCATCTGGTATCTTGCTGTTGGTCCGTTTTCTGGTAACCATACCTGGTCTGCACCCTTAAATAAGTATCACTGGGAAGGTGCTACGGCAGTACCCTCTGTTGTTGGTACAATGACGGTTAATTTTTTGACCAAAACCACGGGAACGTTCCAGTGGACGTTAAACGGGCAAGGCGGGAACGAATCCATTGTCAAATTTAATATGGATGATGTGGATACCGACCATGACACTGATTATGACACGGACCATGACACTGATCAGGACATGGACTCCAACACAAACAACGATACCGATCACGATGTGGACCACGATACTGATCATGACTCCGACCATGATGTAGATCATGATACCGATCACGACACGGACCATGATACCGATCATGATGTTGATCATACCAGTACCCATGTCAGCCTAACGGGCCTCTGGTACAACAGTGAAGAGTCGGGTTACGGTTACTCTGTAGATACAGAAGGTGATAACGTCGCTGTAGTATCCTACTTCTACGATGACCAGGGTGAACCTCGCTGGGCAGTAAGTTACTCCAAGACTGCATCAATATTCTCGGATGATGACATGCCTACGCTTATATTCTTCGGACCCTGCCCAAATTGCCAGGACTCCTCTTTTAGGGCGGTTAAGGCCGGAACGTTACACAAGAGTTTTTCTGACAGGTTCCATGGGGTAATCAGTTTGGATATAGATTTAGATGATCCATTTGAGTGTTCATGGTCAAAACCGGCTAACCAGGTTATACTTTTGACAGATCCGGTAGACGACTAAAATAGAGCGGTATAAGAAATTCGGCATCCATCCCTGTATCGGCGCAGAAATGTTGATACAGGGATGAAAACCCAATAAAGGCCTCAAAACCCACCGTTTTACAACATCCCTTGGGCGTAAAATGAATGTGAAAAACTTCAGCCACAGAGGTTGTTCGGTTTGAAATTACTTATCCGTGTATTCATGCGGTGATTCCTTTTTCACTACTGGTGAATTTTGCTTGAGGCTGCAACGTATTTCTGACCCGACAACCTCTTTGTTCTGCCTTTCCGCTTATAAAGACACCTCTTAGTTCCCAAATGAGTTATCCATCCGCTCCCTTTGAAATTAACCTTTATCTTGCCTCGCTCCTCAAGATATTCTCCATGGAACTCATGGACGCCCTACCTGCACATACATTTTCCGATGGCATACCCTTTGCATTTTAAATTTTTACGACCGGCCGGTCAAAACTATCACAGAAGGAGGTTTCAAAATGACCAAGAAGATAGTACCGGCAATCTTTTTCACACTTTCACTGATCATGTTCTCCTCGCAGGTACAGGCATGGAGGGGAACCAATGGTGCACGTGAGACCAACACCCACCGCAACATGCATCATGGCGAGATGATGTCAACCAATGCAACCATGATGCACCACAATATGCATCGTGGTGAGATGTCAACCAATGCAACCATGATGCACCATATCAAAAGGGCTAACTTCAGATTCGGAATGGGCCCTCAGCATTACCCGCCCTTCGATGTGGATCTTTCCGATGATCTATTCGTAAATCCCAGGAAATATGAAGAGTTTACTCATGGTATGCCCTTTGTGGACGAAAACGGCGACGGTGTTTGCGACATAGTCCAGGACACTGACATGTTCCGTAATCTCGGAGTAGGCCCCTGTATTGATGAAAACGAGGACAGCATCTGCGACTGTTTTGAGACAAGGGAGGCCTATATGAGAATGGGCATGAAAAACTTCGTGGATGTTGATGGAGACGGCATCTGTGACAACTACGAGATGGACCCCCTGTCCAATGGGACAAGCAACTGATAACGCCAACCCAACCAGGTTTCACACCACTCCATTATAACAGCCGCTCAACAGGCATCTCCGCCCCCCTTGCGGAGATGCCTACTTCCTCTCTTTCCTCTTTTCTCGCACTTTCAAATAGTTAGCGCCTGGCTTACCAGGTAAACTCCTTTGAAAGGCGCAGGGTGAACATGGCCCTGTTGTCAAGGTACTCATAATCGGTTTCACTGGCGTCCCTGTCCCAGTGCGACAGGGAGATACCTGCGTCAAGCCATCTGGTCAGATGCCAGTAAACCTCCATGGACACATCCCAGGTCCTTTCCTTTATCTTTTCATCCCAGCCTCCTGCATAGGGAAAGGTGTCGTCCCGGTATGATGACTCTAAGCTCAGCTCGATCCTGTTGGTTAAGGCATAATCCAGATCAAAACCAACGACATAACAGCTTGAAAAGCCCAGGTCCTCACCATCAAAATAGACCTCGTCGTATCCCTTGCTGGCCTCTATTTTCAGGGAATACCTGTTCGTATCCTGATGAAACCGAGCCTGGTAGCTTATGCCGTCATAGTTATCCAGGCCACTGCCATGAAGGCGCGTCTGAAAGTAATATCCCAATCCAACCGTTAATCCTGCTGTTTCGCTGAAGGCATGGGTAACCCCGGCAGTGAAATCATAAATGTCATAGTCAGGGGTTGTACCTGAAAAATTCATGGAAGATACAGCGCTTCTTACGTTTACAGTGGTATCGAGACCAGGACGGTAAAACAGGGTGAGAGCCCCTCTTGGTTCGCTGAAGTCGTCTGAGTAATCAAAAAGCCCGATATTTGCGCCTCCCTCTATACCAACGCCATACTGGGGTCTCACCCAGTAACGAAAATCAACATACGGGAAATGATTTACCGTATCTGCAACAAGAGAAGATCTATTCTTGAAAAACATGCTCCTGTACCCCGCTTCCATGCTGCCCTTGTCTCTAAAGGACCTGTGAAGCCGTACAACGCCCTCGTTATAATCGTATTTCAGGTTCTCATAGCTGATGGCGCCTATGGACCTGCTAATCTGCACCGGGTCCTTGGAATGTATGAAACTGTCCTCCACGGACAGCTCCCACTTGCCCGGCAGGTCGACTGATCCGTCAAGATCCAGAAAATGGTTCAGGGAGTTACGCGCTGACTCGTGATGGTAAAACACCTGTTGCATCTCATAATCAACGTCTAGGCCCCAGGTTTCTGCTGAAATGGAAGTATCTAATCCCGGTGCCAAACGTGTTACAAAATCTGATACGGCGTCCTTGCTCGCAAAGTAAATATTGTCATCATAGTACCCATCCGTAGTAATACGTGGGGTCGCCGTAACGGATAGCTCAGCAAGTAGCTGTCCTGGTGAAAGAAATGTCATAAGACAAACCCAAATAATAAAAAGACCGATTTTTCTCATCCTCATATCACATGCCCCCCCTTTCCGATTAATGGTGACAAAAGAGAAAAAAACTCCCTTTTTCACACCTTATAGCATCATAAAGATACGTTATTATAGTTCTCGTTTTTTTGCACATAAGATGCCTTGTTGAAAACCGAATGGAATTAAGCCAGAAGCCACCGGATCCAGGCATGCCCCCTAACAATAGCAGGCCACTGTCCTGCACCCGATGACTAAGAGGGTAGTAAAAGGGATACGTTGTGTATAAAAAAAACTACACTTGGCTGGCCTTCCCTGATAAAACCTTTTCAGATGATGCTGCCCGTGCAATAAAGAGGAAAAAGGCTTTAATGCGATAAAAATATACATAGAAGGCGCTATGCGGAGATGAAATGCCTATGCCTGAAATGGGACAAGGTCTTTGGAATAGGGCTTGCTGTTGCCAATTCAGGGGAAAAATTGCAAAAATGTTCAGGAATCGGCAGTGGCTAAGTTTTTTTTAACCAACAGATTATGGAATGTCCTTATGACAGGGAGTGCAGGAGCACTAATTGCACTCTTCCTCTCGGTCTGCCCAGTCACTGATTCTTACGTAAAAGGACTAGATTACGTATTTTCTGATTCCTGGACAAGGCTTGCAGCATCAGGGGGCCAAGTCCCCATCATCATCGTGGCAATTGATGACAACTCAATAGATCACGTTGGCCCCTGGCCCTGGAAAAGGAGCACATACGGCAGGCTTGTTGACGTCCTTGCCAACTCTGGGGCAAGGCTTGTAGCCATAGACCTTCTACTTGACAGGCCGCGTCCTTCGGACCGTGTCCTTGCCCAGGCAATGAAACAGGTACCAACGGCCTTGCCTGTTTATACACCTGAAACAGGTGGCAGAAAACATAATAGGTACGGGCTCCAGGTAGAATCCATCCGCCTGCCATCATATCTTCTTTCAAAGGCTGCAGCCGCCTTGGGACATGCAACCCTCGTTTACGATAGCGACGGGATCATAAGAAGGATCCCGGCCTTCATCTACGATTCACATGCCTCCTTTGCCTCACTGGGTATCGAACTTGCCGCGCTCTGGAATAGACTCAAACCCAATGACCTTGTGCTTAGTCAGGGGTGCATTCGGCTCGGCACTCTTGACATCCCCCTTGACAGCCACGGCTTTTTCCTTATCAGATACCTTGGCCCTCCCGGGTCCTTTCCGCGGGTTTCCGCCTGGGACGTTTTACAAGGCAGGGTGCCCCCTGAGATATTTTCCGGCAAGATGGCCTTGGTGGGTGTCACTGCAACCGGCATCTCCGACCAGTGGACCACGCCCTTTGCAAGAAAAGGCGGAATGGCTGGTGTAGAGGTCATGGCGAATGTTACGAGCACGTTGATAGGGAGGGAAATCCCCCGTGAACTTCCAGCCAGTGCTACCTTGCTTTTGACCATTGTGCTTGGCCTGTTGGGGGGCATCTTGAGCCAGATAATCCCACTAAAATGGGCGTTGGCCCTTGTATTTGCCAGCACCCCCGTTCTCTGGCTGATAGGTGCGGCGTGCATGAAATTCTTATTGGCCGTTATCCCGATGACCCCCATGGCAATCACCTGGAATACTTCCATAATAATGGGTATGGCCGCCAGGGCCTATGGCTACAGGGCCGAGCTCAAACGCCAGAGGGATCGTATCAAGAAGATAACTCAGATGAAAGATACATCTTCAATGGAGGATCTGTGCTCAATTGTTGCCGAAACCGCCGGGGCCCAATGTGTAATTGGAATCTTTAAGGGACTTGAGGGAGAACGCCGGGTCCATTATGCCGGAAAACCAGGCCTCATTCCCATTGAAGATATTGAGATGCTGGCAGAAGAAAACGACCTGGAAAGCGCGACAAAAGAGTGGGTCAGGACAAGGGAAGGCAGATGGCACATTATTCCCGTTGACTCGGGCCCTGACCGGCCAGGCCTGTACCTACTCCTTTCACCTGTTGACAAGGACATTCCAAGAGACAGGCTCGAACAGGCCAGGGACGTGGCCCGTGGCTCTGCACTCATACTGCAGCACAGGATGCTTCTTGAGAAGATTCAGAGAGAGTGCATGGGAACACTCGATATCTTACTGGATACCCTTAGCAGAAAGGCCCCCGGGCTTCTTGAACATTCCCGCCAGGTTGCTGAAATCGCAAGGAAAATCGCTCTTCGCATGGGACTTGAAGAAGACAAGGTGGAACTTATTTACAAGGCTGGCCTGCTGCACGATATCGGCCTTGCAGGCGTTCCGGACACTGTACTTATGAAACAAGATGCCCTGAGCCCGGAGGAGCGGATATGGATCGAAAGCCATCCGGTCACAGGGGCGGAGATGGTGTCAAAGGCACCGCAGCTTGCTGCTTGTGCCCCGCTGATACGCCAGCATCATGAACGTTACGACGGAAAGGGTTATCCAGACGGCCTTGCTCAGGAAGAAATAAGTCTTGGGGGCAGGATTCTCGCTGTGGCCGAGGCTTTTGTCTCTATCATGGAGAAAAAGATTCAGGCAAACCCTGACGCAGAAATCGAGGATTTAAAGGAACAGGCCATTTCAGAGATCCAGCAAAGGGCAGGCTCTCAGTTCGATGCCACGGTGGTGAAGACCATCGTGGAGATGAAAAATTCTATTTTATGCGGGTGAGAAAATGAGAAGACATATTATTAACACCATAGGGTTAGTTACGGCATTACTGGTGTTTTCATGCCTTTTTGGTGCAGATGCCCATGGAGGCTGGGGAAAGATACTAGTGGTCCGTGTCTCCGGCACAGTCCTCGTTTCCAAAGGTGGCAATGGCCCTTGGGAGGCCGGCCGCAAATGGATGGAGCTACCAGAAGGGGCCAGGGTCAGGACGCTTTCAGGGGCCTCAGTGGACCTGCTCCTTGATAGCGGTGCTATAGTACGCATGAAGGAGAACAGCGAAATGCTGGTCAGGAGTATGCTCGAAAGGCTAAAAAAGGCCCTTTCAAAGGCACGCCCCGGCGCCTGCCAGGAAGACTCTTGCAGAACCGCCACGCTTATACAACTCAAAAGGGGCAAGGCACTCTTTTACGTCTCCCCTTCCTTTTCCGGACTGCCCCTTCTGGTGGACACCCCAATAGGCACGGCCGGGGTTACTGGCACGCGGTTTGCCATGGACCTGTCGGTTCCAGGAGTACTGTACATTGCAGTCCTTAAGGGCCACGTAATAGCGTGGCAAAAGGGCCTTGCCGGAAAACCGGTCATGGTGGGCCCAGACTTCATAGTGCGAATTGAACCCAAACGCCCCCTGCTGCCGCCAAGGCCCATGAACAAAAAGGAACGCAAAAGGTATGAAGAGTGTCTTAAACTTCACCTGGGCCTTGGCTTACAGGAGTCCCTTTCAGAGACGAGCAGCCGTTACAGAGGCGTATTTTCAAGGGGCTACTCCCCGGACGTCCTGACAGACATTGAGCCACCGCGCACCTACAGGTACAGCAATGGCAATGAGAAAACACAGGCGGCAAATGAAAAGGGAATGCATTACGAAGACCGTGGAAGCCATTCATCAAAGACCGAAGCCGGAGGGCAGAACTCTCACGTACATGAAAGCCACCATGAAGTTTCGGATCATCACCACATGAGCGACCACCACACGGACGTCAAGCATTCGGGCATGGATCAGCACAATATGACAGACAGGGGCATGGTACATGAAGCGCCCTCTGCTCAACATACCTCCTATAGCAGTCAGGCAGGCCCAAGCCTGTCCTTACACGAACACGTGCCGTCATCATCACACCGCGAGCCTGGCAGGGAAACACCTTCAAGGGCAGGCCATCACTGATGAAACCGGGGGATAAACGGTAATTGGAGTTATGACCATGCCGGGAAACAGACGTGAATTTACGCAGTTGATCCTTGGAACATGCCTCCTGCTCTGCCTGCTTGCAGGAATCATGTTCATGGTGATCAGGTGGCATGCCGGGAAAATGGCAGAACTTGAAATATCACAGCTTTCAGACGCCATTTCCGCCTGTGCGTCATCACCAGAGTATGTGCAAAGGCTTTGCAGACTCGACTCCAATGCACTGCTTAACATCTCCTGTTTCAGCAAGGATGTTTCAAGGCTCCATAAAGGCAGCCCGGCCCTTGGAAGGGACCTGCTGCAAGACATGGAGTTTGCATTAAAATCGAACACGAGAATAGAAAACATAGAGAAAGGTTACGAGGTCATCCCTTCCTCAGAGGCAGTGGTTGTGATCAGTACAAACAGGGACCTCCTTTGGCAGGCCACCACGGGCAATTGGCTCGTATGGGCCCTGGCCCTGTTTTCCCTTCTTACCATCACCTTTTCATTCGCCTTTTTCCTGCTCAGGCCCCGCAGCCAAATGGAAGGCTGCCGACCCCTCTTATCCAGGATTGCAGGGGTCTCAAGCACCAGCAATACAAAGGATCTTAAGGAGCTGTTGCGGCTGGCAATGGACAGGTTCAAGAAGATGGAAAGTGAGCTTGCCGCATCCAAAGACAGGTGCAGCAGGCTTGAAGAGGAAGCCGACGGCCTAAGGCGTTCCCTCAGGAAGGTGACCCAGGATCTTGAGGCCACCCAGGAATATCTCTTGAGGGCCGGCACACTCACGGCCCTGGGAGAATTCGCCGCAGGCATATCCCACGAACTCAACAATCCAATGGGCATAGTATTGGGATTTACCCAGCATCTGCTAGATGAAGTGCCCACGGACCATGCACACTATCCAAAGCTCAAGAGAATGGAACAGGAGCTTATACGCTGCCAGAAAATACTTCAGGACCTCCTGGCCTTTGCCCGGCCTCAGGAGCCGGTCTTTCGCAAGATTGACGTGAACAGGCTCGTAAGGGAGACAGTGCAGTTCGTATTCTACCCCCCGGTAAAGGGTATAGAAGTGGTGTGCAACCTTGCGGAGGACCTGCCAGAAATCCAGGCGGACCCTGACCAGCTGGAGCAGGTCTTGATCAATCTTATAAAAAACGCGAAGGAATCCATTGAAAAAGAGGGCCAAATTACCATTACCACCGGCATTGTCACCCTTACCAGGGAGGATGTCATTATGCTCACTGCACCTGTGGTTCAATCTGGCACCCTGCTTATGGAAGATCCGGGAAGCGCCCTTTCTCTTAGGATTCCACGTGTTAAGACCAACATGAAACCAGGGGATCAGGCAGTTGAGATAGAAGTGACTGATACAGGCTGCGGAATCAGCCAGGAAGAAATAGAAAAGATATTCAGGCCGTTTTATACGACCAAGAAAGAGGGCACGGGACTCGGTCTATCCATCTGCTGGAAACTCATTAGAAGAAACAGGGGCATCCTGAAGGTGACAAGTATCCATGGACAGGGTAGCACCTTCAGCATTATTTTCCCCATAAAAAATCACAGGGAGAAAGATGAATAGGACCATGGAACCAAAGGGCAAGGTTTTGGTGGTGGATGATGAGCAGGGGTTTTGCGAGCTTCTTGAAAGTCTCCTTAAAAAGGAGGGCTTCCAGGTGATAAGCACCACAGACCCGGCCGAGGGCCTGAAGATAGTTGAGCAGGAGGACATCGATCTTGTGTTTCTCGACTACAAGATGCCAGGCTACGACGGGATAACCCTTCTAAAACATATAAAAAAGCACGATGAAAACATCGTAGCCATAATGATAACCGCCTACGGCACAATAGAAACGGCGGTTGAGGCCATGAAATATGGAGCCTACGATTTTATAGGTAAGCCATTTCAGAAAAACGATCTGATACGCCTGACAGCAAAGGCATGGGACAAGCGTAAGACCATGATAGAGATGTCCATGCTCAGGGAGGAAATACAGGAACGCTACGGCTTCAACAACATAATAGGCAAGAGCAAGCCCATGCAGGACCTCTTTGAACTCATCCGCAGGGCCGCTGACAGCCGCTGTACAGTGATCATCCAGGGTGAGAGCGGCACAGGCAAGGAACTTGTGGCCAAGGCCATCCATTACAACAGCCCCCGCAAGAACAAGAAGATAGTGTGCGTCAATGCTGCCACCCTCCAGGACACCCTGCTTGAATCCCAGCTTTTCGGACACGTAAAGGGTGCCTTTACCGGCGCCTACAAGACCCAGAAGGGGTTTTTCGAGATGGCAAACGGCGGCACCCTCTTTCTGGACGAAATCGCTGAGATCAGCCCAGGTATCCAGGCCAAGCTGCTGAGGGTCCTGCAGGAACGGGAGATAGTTCCTGTTGGAAGCACCACGCCCGTGAAGGTGGATGTGCGGCTGCTTGTGGCCACAAACCAGGATCTAAAAAAGGCAATGGAGGAAAAACGATTCCGTGAAGACCTCTATTACCGTCTAAACGTCCTGACCATAACCATTCCGCCCCTCAGGGACAGGGTGGAGGACATACCCCTTCTTGCAATGCACTTTCTTAAAAAATACGCCAAGGAGGCGGGCAAGAAGATAGAGGGTTTTACGCCAATGGCTATGGAGTTGTTGTGCAGCTACCCGTGGCCCGGAAACGTGAGAGAGCTTGAAAACGTGATCGAGGCGGCAGTATCCCTTGAAACCTCCCACAAGATAACGACCCGTTACCTCAACTACGATGGAAGACTTTCAGCCCTGCCACGAAGCATGAAGTTTGTGGAAGACGACAGGATGCTTCCATACTCAGATGCAAAAAGACGTTTTGAAAGGGAATACATCCTCACGGCATTGGAACGGTGCAAGGGAAATGTGAGCCTTGCGGCAAGACAGACCGGCATTATCAGGACAAACCTCTATAAAAAGCTGAAGAAGCTGGACATAAAAATCAGGAAGGAAGATTAGCTAGCTCAGTCCTTGTTATATTGTCGCGGCATGGCTTGGTTAGATAGAACATATACTCAAAATTCATTGAAAACTGTAGTAATAAAACAACACAATGTATCATTAAGACCACAAAGAAAACATATTTTCTTTGACCATTCAATAATTTTTCCACACATCCCCTGATTCTGTTCTCATCACCATCAATCAGTATTTTCTGATCTCTTCTGCTTGTTATCAATAACCTTATCAGGTTGGCACGATCATTGCGTAATAATTAGTAAAAGTAAAAAGAATTCCCTTGGGCATATGAGTCTAAGGCAGATTATTTAATAACAAAGCCAAACTGATCAAATGACAAGGATTGAATGGCTATTAGTAAAATAATGTCTAAAAAAGATAAAATTCAAGTATGGCTTGCTCATATACCTCCTTTCCCTGATCTATCAAGGTACGGCCAACTCCTGAATCAAGATGAGTTCGCAAGGGCCATGACCTTTTCACGCCCTTTTGACGCATCCCGTTTCGTAGTTTCAAGGGCGGTGACAAAAGTGGCCCTTTCAGCAGCATCAGCTGTAAGGAGGAAGCCCCCTGAGTGGCTTATTACCACTCTTCCAGGCGGCAAGCCTGTGACAGATAGGGGCGTCCATTTCAACATATCCCATGCAGATGATCTGGCAGTTGTCGCCGTCTCTGAGCGCCACTGCCTTGGCATAGACATCGAGCCGTTGGATCAAAAACTGGCTATTGAAGACATGGAGGCCGTACTCACAAAGGAGGAACGTGAGGAAATAACAAAAATTGCCCCTGCCTTTAGAACCAGGGAACTAATACGCCTCTGGACCCTCAAGGAGTCTTATCTGAAACTACTTGGCCTGGGTCTAAAACTCGACCCACGCAACGTCCAGGCCAGGCTTGAGCCTCCTGAAATCTTATACGACAGGGGCAGAAGGGTTGATAAATCTCTATTTTTCTTAAACCGAATTATTGACTTTTCAGGCCGGGCCTTCAGCCTGTCGCTCACCCTTCGGCTGGAAGGCCTCAAAAGGCCACAAGTAAGCTTTCATCTCTTTGATCCGGACCTTTGTCTAAAAAGTCGGATCCCTCATTTAAACCGAAACGAAATGGCAAAATTGTCAAAGGAGGAAGGAACATGGAACGATTACATCATCTGTTCGAGCAGTGCTGTAGGGCCAACAAGCATCGAACTGCAATAATAACGGGCAAAAGGAAGATAACCTATGAAGAGCTTGACCAGAGGGCCAACCGCCTTGCCCGACACCTGTTGAATTCGGGCATTAAGCCAGACGACCGGGTGGCCATCCACCTGATACGCTCTGTAAATACCTACGTAAGCCTGCTTGCAGTGCTGAAGGTGCATGCATCGTTCGTGCCCCTTGACCCTGGATTCCCCAGGGACAGAAAGCACTTCATAATGGAAGATGCCCATGTCTCAGCAGTAATTACCACCTCTGAAATTGCAGAATCGGTCATGGCAAAAGGCGTAAAGGCCATTGTGCTTGACAAAGAAGCGCATGAAATCTCACTGCTTAGCCCAGAGCCTATTGACGAACACACCCTGCCTCCTGCCAGAGACAACCTTTGCTATATAATTTACACCTCTGGGACCACTGGAAAACCCAAGGGTGTTGCCATTGAACATCCAAGCATTTGCAACTTCGTGAAGGTCGCACAACAGGTCTACCAATATAAAAAGGAAGACAGGATCTACCAAGGGATGACAATTGCCTTTGACTTCTCAATCGAGGAGATATGGATTCCCCTGACTGTAGGTGCTGCAATCGTACCAGGCCCAACAGACTGCCGTCGCATAGGGCCTGAGCTTGGAGAATTTTTGACAAAGAACAAGGTCAGCGTCTTTTGCTGCGTTCCCACCCTCCTCGCCACCATGGAGGATGACATTCCTTCAGTGCGGCTTTTAATAGTTGGCGGCGAGGCATGCTCGCCTGAACTCGTGCGCCGGTGGAGCAGGCCGGGGCGCCGCATTCTGAATACCTATGGCCCAACGGAGACAACAGTCACTGCCACATATAGTGAACTTGTGCCAGGCAAAAAGGTCACCATAGGAAGGCCACTTCCCTCCTACAGGGTAGAAATAATGGATGAGAACCTCAGGCCAGTTCCCCGGGGTGAAATAGGGGAGATATGTATTGGCGGCATAGGAGTGGCAAGGGGATACATTAACAGGCCAAGACTTACTGCAGAAAAATTCATACCTGATCCAACAGTATCAAAGACAGAGCCGCCTGGCTGCATCTACCGCACAGGAGACCTGGGACGCATTAACGAAGAGGGTGAAATTGAGTATTTGGGGCGCATGGATACACAGGTAAAGATCCGGGGCTACAGGATCGAAACCAGCGAGATTGAATCCGTCATGCTCACTGTTCCAGACGTGGAACGGGCCGTTGTATCCACATACAGTCCTTCTGAAGGAATGACCGAGCTTGCCGCCTGGTTCACCATGAAGCCTGGCTGCAAAAAGGATGATAGGGAGATAATAGAGGCATTGTTGAGAACCCTTGGACAAAAGCTGCCAAGCTACATGATACCTGCCTATATTCAACGTATTGATGAGATACCAATGCTTCCAAGCGGTAAGGTGGACAGATCGCGTCTGCCAGCACCCTTTGGGAAGAGGCTTGCCCTCAACCACAAGGAGTTTATCCCGCCTGCAAATGACCTTGAAAAGAGGCTTGCAGCCATCTTTGCAAAGGCCCTTGGACTTGAAAACGTGTCTGTGACAGATGATTTCTTCCAGGACCTTGGAGGTCATTCCCTGGTCGCTGCAAGGCTGGTTTCCATGCTAAGAAGAGATCAGGATTTTTCACAACTAGGCCTTGCAGATATCTACGCCAACCCATCTGTACGCTGCCTTGCGAAAAAACTTATCACCACAGCCTCTAAAAAAACCGTAAAAACACGGGTTTGCCCGATTAAAGATAACAGAAGGAGACAGCGTGAAGGCCTTATCAGGACATATAGTAACAGGCGGGTCTGGATTTGTGGTATTGGACAGCTTTCGGCCCTCCTGCTTTACGGTTTCATCTTTACAATGCCAGGGCTCTTCTTCTTAAAAAAGTCCCTTCTTGTCCTAGAAAAAGACATCCATGCCACCGGGCTTGCAGCATCATATCTGGCAAAGGGCCTTGGCGCTGAGTTGTTGCTGGCCTTTATACTCCCGATCTTGTTCAAACGGGTTGTAATGGGGAAGTTAACGCCTGGAGAGTATCCGCTTTGGGGCCTTTTCTTTCTCCGCTGGTGGATAACAGAGCGGGTTGTCCACATGTCTCCCTTGTCCCTTTTTACTGGCACCCCGCTCTTTGCCCCCTATGCAAGGGCACTTGGTGCCACGATAGGCAGGAACTGCCTCATCAGGACGAACCTTCTCCACTGCATGGATCTCATAGAAATAGGAGACAACACCTCCGTTGATATAGGCACCCATATATATGCATATGAAGTCAGGGACGGAGTTCTGATACTCAATAGGGTCAGCATTGGAAAAGGCTGTTACGTGGGGCCCAACTCTGTGATAATGCCAGGTTCTCGCATGGAGGATGAAGCCCTCCTCGGCAATCAGTCCCTTTTGTCAAGTGGATCAAAAATACCACGGGGGCAGGCATGGGCAGGCTCCCCTGCTGAACCTGATGACGATTTTAAGAGGGAGATGGAGGATTTTAAGAACACTCCCTCTCGAAAGACACATTGCGTGAGCAATGTCCTCCTGATACCAGGCTTTATTATGGCAATAATTGCAGCATTTGCGGTCCTTTCCCTGTCCGTTATTCCAGGTTTTGCCATCCTTGCGGCCATTGACTTACATCTTGGCGCACCTTGGCTCTTCCTTGGCATACCGCTGGCAGGCCTGTCCTTCGTTGTGAGCCTTTGCCTCCTGATCATTACCGGGAAATGGACGGTGCTTCCAAGGGTTAAGCCTGGAATCTATCCGGTCAACAGCTTGTTTTATCTTAGAAAGTGGTTTGTTGACAGCCTCATAGGCATGAGCCTTAGACTGTGCGACTCCCTCTATGCAACCCTTTACCTCCTGCCATTTCTTCGCTCCCTCGGTGCCAAGATAGGCAGACTTGCTGAAATCTCCACAATTGCAAACATCACTCCAGACCTTCTGGAAATCGATGGTGAAAGCTTCATAGCCGATGCAGCAAGTGTTGGACCTGCGTGTGTATTCAGGGGCAGGATGAGGGTCAGGCCAACAAAAATCGGCTGGAGAACCTTTGTTGGAAACAGCGCCTTTGTACCAGAGGGAACCGTTCTTCCTGATGAATGCCTCATTGGTGTACTTTCACTCCCTCCTCGAGGCACCATCAAACCAGGCACCACATGGCTTGGATCTCCGCCAATCTTCCTGCCGCGACGACAGGAAAGCCTGTATTTTCCGGAGACAGAGACATTTAAGCCGACCACAAGGCGGATTATTGAGAGGCTCTTTTACGAGTTCTTCAGGGCAACCGGGCCAGCAAGCCTCTACTTCTTCGCTGTCTCGTGGGTATTTCCTCTTGTTTCATGGCTGCTTGTAAATACCAGCCTGCCGGTAGCAACCCTTGGCTCATCCATCCTTGTCCTTCTGGCTGGATTCCTGAATACGGCCGTGGTGGCAGCCATTAAGTGGCTTCTCATTGGCACATACAGGCCCCAGGTACAGCCTCTGTGGAGCACATTTGTAAGGCGCACTGAGCTTGTAACAGGCCTTTATGAGAACGTGGTAGTGCCGTCCCTGCTGCTCTTTCTTACAGGGACCCCCTTTACAGCCCTGGTTTTCAGGCTCCTTGGCGCCAAGGTGGGAAGACGTTGTTACATTGAGACTACCTTCATGACCGAGTTTGATCTCGTCTCCATTGGTGACGACTGCAGTATTGGCATGGCATGCTCTCTCCAGACCCATCTTTTTGAAGACAGGGTCATGAAAATGTCCAGACTCAAGGTAGGAAACGGATGCTCTGTTGGGCCTCGTGCAGTAATCCTCTACGATTCCATCCTGGAAGACAGGGTGAGACTTGATGCACTTTCCCTTGTCATGAAAGGGGAAACGCTTCCGTCAGATAGTTCCTGGAGCGGTGCACCGGCTCAGAGACAAGCTGGTTCAAAAATAAAAATTTGTGACCTTAAAACCACACATAAAGCCGCTACAGAGCTCCAGGCAGCTTGACGGG
>JALVJO010000109.1:46303-74939 GCA_027028245.1 Deltaproteobacteria bacterium | reverse complement strand
TAGCTGGCTGTAAGGAGCATTACTCCCATAAAGAGAAGCAATGCGTAAATGAGCTTGAGGTAGCCCTTGCGGGATAGGCGTCTGTATGCCAGGGTTCCCATATATGTCCCTGAAACCACGAAGGGAATGGAGACTACAAAAAGTTTTACTGCAGGGGCAGACGTGATGCCTGCTGTTGCGTGTGCTATGGCGATTATAATTCCCGTAAGGAAGAAAAAACCAGTGAGCGTTGCCTTTATGGCATCCTTGTTCCACTGGTTCAGGCTGGTGTAGATAATGGTTGGAGGGCCTCCGGCACTGAATGCCGCCCCTATCAGCCCTGTCAGAAAACCTGCAAGGATTCCCCACCAAGGTTTAAGTTTTATTGATTTTGGCTGCACGAAGAGCTGGAACAGGCTGTAAACAACCAGAACCAGGCCGAGCCCCTTTTTTATGAACAGGTTGTCTGCATTTTTCAGAAGAAAGGTGCCGACAGCGATTCCCGGCAGACACCCCATGAAAAGGGGTGCAATCTTTTTGAGATCCAGGTGTCTTTTAAGGCCCATGCCCAGTTGAAGGGTGATTACAAGCCCCATGAGGATGCAGAAGGGCACGGCAATCCTTGCAGACAGAAACAAGAGTAGCAGGGGCATTGCCACAAGGGCTGAGCCGAAGCCGCTCAGCCCCTGAACAAATCCGGCTGCCAGGCAGATGACGCCTGCCAGTATGAAGTTTGACGCCGTCATCTCTTGTCAGATTCTGGTATGTGGCGCCTCAAGACCAGGATCAGGACATGCTTTTTTGTACTGCCCTCTTAAAGCCTTCCTCGGATCTTCTGATTACGTCATCGGCTACGCAGAAGGCGATACGAAAGTGGCCGGGCAGGCCGAATCCGGAGCCCGGCACGGTAAGTATCAGTTCTTCCTGCAGTATCCTTACGAATTGGGTTTCATCTTCTATGGGGCTTCTTGGGAAAAAATAGAAGGCGCCCTGGGGAATTGTGAAGGAGAGTCCGGCACGAGTCAGGATTTCTGCAAACAGATCCCTTCTCTTTTCATATATGGATGTATCTACCTTTTCAGATGCCACTTCTGCCACAACCCTCTGCATCAATGCCGGGGCATTTACGAATCCCAGTATCCTGTTGGCCAGATTAAGGGCACCGAGGAGCGGGGTCTTGTCGGTAATGTCAGGATGGACGGCAACATAGCCGATCCGCTCTCCCGGAATCGACAGGTCCTTGGAAAATGAGGTTGTTATAATGGTATCAGTATAGTGCTTCATGAGCGGTGGGCAGGTACTGCCGGAAAATACCAGTTTCCTGTAGGGCTCATCAGAGATGAGAAAGATGGTGCGGCCCCTTTGTGCGGCTGTGTCCTTTAGCATGTGCACCAGCTCTTTTATGGAATCTTCCTGGTAGATTACCCCGGAGGGATTGTTGGGAGAGTTGATGAGTACGGCCTTTGTCTTTTCGGTTATGGCATCTTTTATAGCATCTATATCAAGTGAAAAGTCCTGGTTGCACCTTACCGGAACAAGTTTTCCCCCGTGGTTGTCCGTGTAAAAATGGTATTCCACGAAAAACGGCCTTGGAACTATGACTTCCTCTCCGGGATTAAGTATTGCCTTGAATATGATGTTCAGGCCTCCGGCAGCACCACATGTCATTATGATGTCGTCTGCGCCGGGTTTTGCCTGGTGATCCCTTTCTACCTGTTCTGCTATCTTTTCTCTCACCCATGGAAGACCGGCATTGGGCATGTAAGAGTGAACCCCCGGTGTTCGGTCCGAGGCCATCCTTTCCAGCGCTGCCTGAAATGCCTCAGGCGGGGGAAGATCCGGATTCCCAAGGCTGAAATCGCAGACCTTTTCGGCCCCGTGTTCCCGCTTGAGCCTGGCCCCCTCCTCGAACATCTTTCTGATCCATGAAGAACTCTCCATGAAGCTTACCATCTTGTCTGCAATAGAAATGGCTGTCATATGATTCACCCTGTTCCTTTTTAAAAGTTTTTAGACTATATAACTGGACTGTTATGAAAGTACAAATAGCGCCTTCAATTTTATCAGCGGATTTTTCAAGGCTCGGCAGGGAGATCGCGGATGTACAGGAAGCAGGGGCCGATCTCATCCACGTGGACGTGATGGACGGCCGGTTCGTTCCGAACATCACCATAGGCCCGCTGGTGGTCAGGGCCATAAGGCCTGTAACGGATCTTCCCCTGGATGTTCACCTGATGATAGTCGAGCCTGAACGTTACATAGAAGATTTCGTAAGGGCTGGTGCGGATATCGTGACTGTCCACGTTGAGGCCTGCGTTCATCTTCACCGCACTATTCAGCAGATTAAGTCCCTTGGCGTCCGGGCCGGTGCGGTGCTGAATCCGGCCACCCATCCTTCTGTCCTGGATTATGTCCTGGAGGACCTGGATGTGGTTCTGGTGATGAGTGTAAATCCTGGATTTGGAGGACAGGAATTTATTCCATCTGCTTTAAGGAAGATAAGCCAGGTGAGAAAGATGTGCCAAAGCCGGGGTGTGTCTATGATTATTGAAGTTGACGGCGGAGTAAACAGCCGGACCATCCGTTCTGTGGTGGACGCCGGTGCGGATATATGTGTTGCGGGATCGGCGGTTTTCGGAAAAGAAGATTACGCTGATGCCATAGGGGAGCTGAAGGAACTTGGAAGGTGATTACGAACTGAAGAATTCCAGGAATAAAAAAGTGCTGCACCTGCTGGTGCAGCCCCTGTCTTTAGAATTTTCCCCAGGTAATCAGCAGCCTTCCACTTTAGCAGCAGCCTTTACCTTGATCTTTACAGAGTCGCCTGCCTTGGCTTTGCAGTCACCCTTGAGCTTTATTACCAGTTCTCCACCTTCGTTCTTGACTACATCGCCCTTGCATTTGCCTGCAACACTCACTCCTGCAAGACCTACCGTGAAAAACAGAGCCATTACCAGTGATGTAAGTTTCTTACGCATGATTTCCTCCTTTTTTTGTTGTACAAAAACCCTTGGATGATTTTTTAGCGGTATTAAACTAGTATAAGGACGATGATGTTTGTGTCAAGAGTTTTAGGGAAAAGCTTCCAAAACTCTGCGACAGCTTCGGCTGTTTGTCGTGGGGAGGGAGGGCAAAGATTTACAACAGCACATGGCCTTTGGGAGTTCGGACTGCACAGTTTCAAGCTTTCCCATGGCGGCGTCCGGCCTGGAGTATGCCCTTAGCATATGTGCAGCTTAACTGATTGCGGTTACACGCCTTTTGTGGCAAGAAAGTGTTATTCCTGCCGTTTCAAATCCAGATATAAAACAGGAAATTCGGTTGCACCTTTCTACCGAAGAAACTAACCTAAGACATACTTCGAATATTCAATTATTCTTAATAAATAAATTGCTTATATATTTTATGCGCATAATTTGAATCGGACTATTATCTGTTTATAAAGATAGATATTATCTCAATAGTCTGTTATCTTGATTGTCATGGATGAAAGAAATAATACCATCTCAGAATCTGTTTCCCGGACTGGCAGCAGGGATGAAAAGGGCGCAGAGGGGTCTTTGAAGCTGCTTTTAGAACTTGTGATAAAGCTTAACGAGACCTTCGTCCAGGCCAGGGAAGTAGATGACATCCTCAATGCCGTCCTGGCCGGAACTACCAGCGGGGAAGGGCTCAGCTTCAATCGGGCAATGCTCTTCATGCACGATGAAAAGGAAGATCTCTTGAAGGGGCGTTATGGTCTCGGCCCACGCAGTCCCGAGGAAGCCGGCAGGATCTGGGGAGAAATCACCAGGGAAAACCTGGGGCTTTTCGAAATCCTTGAAGGCGTGAAGGATCAATTGATGGATGAAGACCATCCCATGAATCTTCTGGCAAGGTCCATTGAGTTATCCATGTCTGACGAGGAAAACGTTCTGGTTCGTTCTCTCATTGAAAACCGTGCATATATTGTAAGGAGAGATGATGGGGCCGGGGCCCTGGAATCTGCTGAAATGTGCGATTTGCTGGGAACAGACGAGTTTGCCGTGGCCCCCCTCTGCAGCCATGGGGAAAGATACGGCGTGGTCCTTGCAGATAATATCTATACCCGGAAACCTGTTTCTCCTGAGCTGCTTTACAGTCTGCATCTGTTTACCGGACTTGCTTCCATAGCCATCTGCCAGAGCAAGCTGTGCAGGAAGCTTGAAGACGGAATGACGCGACTCAAGGAGGTCAACAGGGCAGTCGAAGAGCAGAAGCATCTCCTGGTGGAAACTGAAAAATTTTCGGCAATAGGCAGGATGCTGGACCGCATTCTCCATGAAATGAGAAATCCTCTTTCTGCCATCGGCGGGATTTCCAGGGTTTTAAGGCGGAAAGAGTCGGACGAGAACAAGATCGCCTACCTTGATGCCATCATCAAGGAGGCAGACAAGATAGAACATACCCTCATGCACATTGCCGAGCTTCAGGACAGCGGGCCCATGTCGTGGGAGATGGTCGATCTGACCTCCGTTATGGATCTCACTGCAGTCATGCTTCAGGCCGATCTTGAGGAAATAGGTGTGGCACTTCATAGGAACTATCCTCAGGAAGAGGTGATGATCAGGGCAGACCGTAAAAGACTCCAGCAGGCTGTTTTGTATATCATAAAAAATTCTCTTGAGGCCATGCCCGATGGCGGGATACTCGTTATAGCAATTGCGAAAAAGGGTTCCGATGTTGAACTTCGAATATCAGACAGCGGTCTTGGTATAGCCAGGGGCCATTTCAAGAAGGTAGACAACCCCTTTTTCACTACCAAGTTCAACGCCCTGGGGCTCGGGCTTTCCAAGGCAAAACAGATAGTGCAGCTCCATGGCGGAGTCCTGACGCTGAGTACCAACCGCATAGGCGGAACCACGTGCATCATCACGATTCCGAGGATTATCCCCTCGCTGTCCAGCTGAAATTATCTGAAGTGTAAGGTATTTTATTCATGAAAGAAGATATAATCTTGGTGGATACCCACGCTCATCTGGATATGATTAATGCGGGAAAAGGCACTGCCGAGGTCCTGGAAAGGGCCGGGGAACAGGGAGTAAGGGCAGTTATTTCAGTGGGAATCGATCTTGAAAGCTCCCGAAAGGCAGTGGATTATTCAAACCATTACCCGGGTGTGTACGCAGCAGTGGGAATACATCCAAATGATGCAGCAGGTTTCGAGGAGTCTGATCTTTCCAGGCTCAAAATGCTGGCAGGAAAAAATAACGTGGTGGCTTGGGGCGAGATCGGCCTCGATTATTTCAGGAAGCACACTCCTGTAAACATACAGAAAAAGGCCTTTGAATCGCAGCTTGAAGCAGCGGCCTCCTTGCAGCTGCCGGTTATCATTCATGACAGGGATGCACACGAAGACTGCATTTCCATACTGGAGTCTTTTTTGGGTTCTTCGAGTCTAAAGGGAGTTTTTCACTGTTTTTCCGGGGACAGGAACCTTGCCAGAAAGGTGATGGACCTTGGATTTTTTGTTTCTTTTACAGGAGTGGTGACCTTTCCCAAGGCACGTGATCTGATGGAAGTTGTGGAATTTGTTCCCATGGATCTGATGATGATTGAAACCGACAGCCCTTTCCTTTCACCCGCGCCTTTCAGGGGCAAGGTCAACGAACCGGCCAGGGTCCGTATTGTTGCGGAAAAAATAGCGGAAATCAAGGGGCTTCCTTTGGAAGAGGTGGCAGAGTGGACAACGAAAAATGCAGTGGGCCTTTTCGGGCTTCAGCTTCTATAGTTCTTGCATCCAGCTCTCCAAGGCGAAGGGAACTTCTTGGGAACCTGGGTCTTGAATTTTCAATTTCAGCCGCTTCCTCAGAAGAGCTGGGCCCTGATTCCGGGCTATCCCCCCGGGAACTCGTGCTGCGCAACGGAACGGCCAAGGCCTCGGAGATAGCGCTGGAAAGAAAGGATGCGGTAATAATAGGTGCAGATACCTGTGTGGCCTTGGGTGATGAGATATTCGGTAAACCCAGGGATGAGGAAGATGCCCTTCGTATGCTTAAGGCCCTTTGCAACAGGTGGCACCAGGTATTTACAGGCTGCTGCGTCATTATCCCGGGCCATGGAAAGAAGGTGTCCTTTCTTGCAGAAAGCAGCGTTTTTATTTCAGGGTTCGGTTTGGACGTTTTGAGGGCATACTGCAGAACCAAAGAGCCCTTTGACAAGGCAGGGGCATACGCCGTTCAGGGTACCGGAGGATTCATGGTGAGCCAGATCAAGGGGTCCTGGACAAATGTTGTAGGCCTGCCCATGACCGAGCTTGTAGAGGTGCTCTTGAAAGCAGGGGTTATTAAGCCGTGTGTGAAAGATTAGAAGAAATAAGGGCCAGGGTAAGAAAGGCTGCCTTAAGGTCGGGCAGAGACCCTGATAAGGTCAAGATCCTGGCCGTCAGCAAGAAAAAACCCCCGGAAATGATCAGGGAGCTTTTCAACTGCGGCCAGCTTTCCTTTGGAGAAAATTATGTTCAGGAGGCAGTGGCGAAGATCGAGGAGCTGTCAGATTTTCGATCTCAAATCCACTGGCATTTTATTGGTCACCTCCAGAGGAACAAGGCAAAACTTGCAGCACAATATTTTGACTGCATAGAAACCCTGGACAGTCTCCGTCTTGCCAATGCCCTTGACAGGCATGCAGGAAAGCTGGGCAGGCGGATTGACTGCCTTGTACAGGTAAATATCGGGTTGGACCCTGCCAAATCAGGAGTGGAACCTGACAGGCTCAGGGCACTTTTAGAGGAAGTCCGAGACCTTACGTCAATAAGAATTAAAGGGCTTATGACCATCCATCCCTGGTCCGCCTCTTCCAGGGAGGCGAGAAACTGGTTCAAAGAACTGAGATGCCTGAGGGATGAGGTTGTATCCCAGGGGCTGCCTCAAGGAATATGTCTGGACGAACTTTCCATGGGTATGTCCCGGGATTTTGAGGAAGCAGTGGAAGAAGGGGCAACCATCGTAAGGATAGGCACAGCTCTTTTCGGCCCCAGGGACTGATTTTGACTGAAAGGATCGTTTTCATGTTTGAAGTCTTTGTAAAGACACATTTTTCGTCTGCACATTTTCTCAGGAACTATCCTGGAAAATGTGAGCATCTTCACGGTCACAACTGGGAGGTTGAGGTGGCAGTGAAATCAGATCGCTTGAATCAGATAGATGTTGCCATTGATTTTCGTGATCTCAAAACAATCGTGAACAGGATTATGGATGAACTGGACCACAGAAATTTGAATGAGCTGAAGGAATTTTCCCAGGTGAATCCTTCGTCAGAGAGACTTGCAGAATTTATATTCAACAGGGTTAGACAGGAGTTGAGGGCGTATCCCGGGGTCAGCATGAGCAGGGTAACGGTGTGTGAAACCCCGTCAACAGGTGTAGTTTACAGTGGATGATAATACGCCCCGGGTACTGTATCTCAGCGAGACGTTTTCAAGTATTCAGGGTGAGGGCAGCTACAGCGGATATCCGTGTTTTTTCATACGCCTTGCAGGATGTAATCTCAGGTGCCGGTACTGCGATACAAGCTATACATGGCAGTCCGGAGAAAAAGCAGCTGTGGATGATATCTTGCTGGCATGGAAGAAAAGCAGGATCCCCCTGGTCCTTGTAACAGGAGGAGAACCCCTCCTTCAGCCCGCAGTGTACGAGCTTATGGAAAGGCTGGTCCGGGCAGGCGCCACGTGTCTGCTTGAGACCAACGGCAGCATAAGTGTGGCAAGGGTACCCTTCAGTGTGGTAAAGGTCCTGGACTGGAAAACCCCCGGCAGCGGGCACGCAGATTCGTTTCAAAGGGAAAATTTGAGATTTATTTCAAAAAAAGACCAGATAAAATTTGTAATCGGATCCAAATCGGATTATGAATGGGGACTCAACAGGGTTCGGGAGCACTACCTCCATCATATGTGCCAGGTCCTGTTCTCCCCTGTTTTCCATAAGCTTGAGCCGCAAGAACTGGCATCGTGGATGATGACAGACCTGCCCCAGGCAAGGATGCAGCTGCAGCTGCACAAGGTGCTCTGGGGAGATATAAAAGGAGTATGAGCGCTGAAAAAGCGTTGACAGGTCGGCTTAAATAATGTAAAAGCTACTTCTAAAAAATAATGAATGAAGCTTCATTTTTATAACTGATTGATATTTTTCTATTTTAGCCTTCGGGGGTAGGAGAGCTTATGATTACAATAGATTTATCCATCGTAGCGGAAATCATATGTATCCTTTTTATGATCGCACTACTTAATTCGTGGCTTTACAAGCCGCTTCGTAAGGCACTTAAGGAGCGTCGGGAAAAGATGGACGCAATTGAGGCCGAAGCCGCCCGGTTTGAAAACAACACCAAGAAGCTCATAGAGGACTTCGAAAGCAAGATGAAACAGGCCCGCCTTGCAGGCAAGGAGGAGTTTGAGAAGTTCAGGGCTGAGGCCAGGGAAGAAGAACAGAAGATGATCGAGGAGAGCACCAAGGAGGCCGAGGCCAAGAGAGAAGAACTCATGGCACAGCTTACCAGTCAGATTGAGGCTGCCAAAAAGGAACTTCAGGCTCAGGCTGAAGCATTTGCAATGGAAATCGCTCAAAAATTGCTTGGGAGGGCAGTTTAATGGTTTTTAGAAAATATTTTATTCTGGTATTACTTTCTCTGTTAGTGGCAGCCTTTCTGGGTTCCAGCTGCCTTGCTGCTGAGGAAGCTGCATCGGGCCACGGTCAAGCAGCGGTGGCTGCTGAGCATGCTGCTGATGCACCGGCTGCAGCCGGCCATGAGGCAGGTCACGAAGGTCATTCTCATGCCTTGACCCACCTACAGATAATGAATTTTATCTGGCACTGTCTCAATTTTACATTGCTGGTGCTGATTCTTTTAAAATATCTTAAGAATCCCATAGCAGAAAGTCTTAAGGGGCGTACCGAATCCATAGCAAAGGCCTTTGACGACCTGGAGACCAAGAAGGTAGAGGCAGAGAAGAAGTATTCTGAGTACGAAAAGAAGCTTTCGGGTATGGATGCAGAGGCCAAAAAAATACTTGAAAGCTTTATAAAGCAGGGTGAGGCCGAGAAGGAAAAGATCATCAAGCAGGCCCAGGAAACTGCCGAACGGATCAGGGCCCAGGCGGAATACTATGTCCAGCAGGAGCTTTCCAAGGCCAAGAAGGAACTTCAGGATGAGGTTGCAAATGTGGCCGTTAAGATGGCAGAAGAAATAATCAGGAAAAATCTGACTGAGCAGGATCACTCCAAGCTCATCAGTGAATACCTTGAAAGGGTGGTGCATAAAAATTGATTAGCACAGTATTGGCACGAAGGTATGCAAAGGCACTCTTTGCAGTAGGCAGGGAAGAGGACAAGCTGCAGGCCTTTAATGAGACCCTTCAGGAGCTGAATGGGTTCCTCAAGGGCAACCCTGAAATAGGAGCCGCCCTTGAGAGTCCCATCATCGGCTTGGATGTAAAGCAGGATGTCATTGAAGAGCTTATCAAGGCAGCAAAGGTTGATGAAACCATGGCAAATTTTCTTAGGGTCCTGGTTGAGAGAAACAGGATCCATTATTTGCCGCTGATAGCGGAGGCATTCCAGGAGCTTATCGATGAGGAAACGGGAGTGGTCCGCGCGAGAGTAACAACGGCAGTCCCTCTTTCAGGTGATCTTCAGAAGAAGATGGAAGAGGTGTTTGCAGAGGCTACCGGCAAGAAGGTAGTCCTGGTGGCAGAAGAAGACCCGGAAATTATCGGCGGTGTGGTAGCCCATGTCGGCGACATGGTCTGGGACGGCAGTATAAAAAGCCAGCTTGAAGGCTTGAAAGAATCCATAGGGAGGGGTGAAATAGGATAATGGCACAGATAAACGCATCCGAAATCAGCGACATAATAAAGAAAAGGATACAGGAATTCGAAAAGACCGTAGACCTTGCAGAAACCGGTACGGTCCTTTCAGTCGGCGACAACGTTGCACGTGTTTACGGCGTGCGCAACTGCATGGCCATGGAGCTCCTGGAGTTTCCCGGCGGCATCATGGGTGTTGCACTGAACCTGGAGCAGGACAACGTTGGTGTAGCCGTCATGGGTGACGTGGAGAACATCAAGGAAGGCGACCCGGTTAAGAGGACAGGCCGGATTGCACAGGTGCCTGTGGGCGACTGCATGCTGGGCAGGGTTGTCGACGGCCTCGGAAATCCCATCGACGGCAAGGGCCCCATCGATGCCAAGGAGTTCAGGCGTATAGAGATGAAGGCCCCCGGTGTTATCGCCAGAAAGCCTGTTCACGAACCTTGTTATACAGGACTTAAGGCAGTAGATGCCATGACACCTGTGGGTAGGGGCCAGCGTGAGCTCATCATCGGTGACCGCCAGATTGGAAAAACCGCCATCGGCGTCGATGCCATTATCGCGCAAAGAGAGACCGATGTTTACTGTATATACAATGCCGTGGGCCAGAAACAGGCCACGGTGGCCCTGGTGGTGGAGGCACTCAGACGTGCAGGTGCTATGGAGTACACCACGGTTGTGGCAAGTAGTGCCAGTGAGCCGGCATCCCTCCAGTATCTGTCATCCTTTGCTGCTACGGCCATGGGAGAATATTTCAGGGATAACGGCAAGCACTGCCTAATTATTTACGACGATCTTTCAAAACAGGCTGTTTCCTACCGCGAGCTTTCTCTTCTGCTCAGGCGTCCTCCAGGACGTGAGGCCTATCCCGGCGACATCTTTTACAACCACTCCAGGCTCCTTGAAAGGTCTGCAAAGTTGAATGACGACCTGGGGGCTGGAAGCCTCACGGCTCTGCCAATCATTGAGACACAGCAGGGCGACGTTTCGGCCTATATTCCAACCAACGTTATTTCAATTACGGACGGCCAGGTATACCTGGAACCCTCCTTGTTCTTTGCTGGCATAAGACCTGCCATCAACGTTGGATTGTCGGTATCCAGGGTGGGCGGTGCCGCACAGGTAAAGGCCATGAAGCAGGTTGCCGGTACGCTTCGTCTTGACCTGGCCCAGTACCGCGAGCTTGCAGCCTTCGCCCAGTTCGGCAGCGACCTGGACGAGGCTACTCAAAAGCAGCTCAACCGTGGCGAGCGCCTTGTGGAACTGCTGAAACAGCCCCAGTACAATCCGCTTCCCATGGAGAAGCAGGTGTTGGCACTGTTTGCTGGCACAAAGGGTATGCTGGATGAGCTGCCTGTTACCTCAATTCAGGAGTTTGAAAAGGCCCTTTATGAATTCACTGAGCAGAAATATCCGCAGATTTACGAGGAATTGAAGGAAAAGCAGGAAATCAGCGACGACCTGGCCAAGAAGATGGAAAAGGCGATTAACGAGTGTATCGCTGAGTTCAAATCCACTCATAACGTGTAGCAGCCTCAGGGGATACGGATAAATGGCGTCCTTAAAAGATATCAAGATAAAAATCACGGGTATCAAGAAGACCGAGCAGATTACCAAGGCCATGAATATGGTGGCTGCGGCAAAACTGCGCGGCGCTCAGGCCCGTATGGAGGAGTTCAGACCATATGCTGACAAGTTTGCCTCAGTAATGGGGCAGCTTTCAGGAACGGCGGACCCCAATGTATTCCCTCTCATGGAACAGAGGGATGTCAAGAAAGTGCTTCTATTGGTAGTTACTTCGGACAGAGGCCTATGCGGCGCTTTCAATGCCAACATCATAAGCGCCTCTGAAAAGTTCCTGGAGGGTCAGCAGTCTGAAGGCAAGGAAGCATTGGTGGGATGTATCGGAAGAAAAGGATACAGCTATTTTTCAAAGAGCAAGCTGGAAATGCCCCTTCACATAACGGATGTGATGGGTGATATACAGATGCAGGATGCCCGAAAGGCAGGCCAGCAGCTTTCAAAGCTCTTTCTTGACGGCGATGTGGATGAAGTGGACTTTATCTACGGCAGGTTCATCAACGTGGTTACGCAGAAGCCGACCATAAAGAAACTTCTGCCCATCAGTGCAACCGGCCTCGAATCAGCCGAAGGAGAGGTTGCAGAGGAAGAAGGTCCCAAGGCGGCCTATATCTATGAACCGGAACCGGAAGAGATCCTCAACCAGCTCATGCCCATGTACATCAATGTTCAGATCATGGCGGCGATGCTGGAGACGGGTGCCAGTGAACAGGCTGCTCGGATGACCGCAATGGACAATGCTTCTAGGGCATGTAAGGATATGATCGAATCATTAACTCTTGCCTACAACAAGGCACGCCAGGCCGCAATTACCACGGAGCTTATGGATATCGTTGGTGGCGCCGAGGCACTTAAGGGTTAATTGAAGAAAAAAGTTTGGGTTATGAACCCTGTGGGAGGTAGGAACAAATGGCAAATATAGGAAAAGTAGTGCAGGTGATTGGACCGGTTGTGGACGTAGAGTTCGAACCTGGGCAGCTGCCGAATATCTTGAACGGTCTGTTGGTATCCAACCCTGCTATCAGTGACGAAGAAGACAACCTTTACCTGGAAGTCGCACAGCACCTGGGCGATAACGTATGCCGTACCATCGCCATGGATACTACAGACGGTCTTGTCAGGGGCATGGACGTTAAGGATACCGGGGCTCCCATCAAGATTCCCGTAGGAGAAGCTTCCCTGGGCAGGATCATGAACGTTGTGGGTTGGCCTGTTGACGGTAAAGGGCCCATAGAGTCCAGCGTTCATTATCCTATTCACCGCAAGGCCCCGGCCTTTGTTGAGCAGGATACCACCGTAAAGGTCCTTGAGACCGGCATCAAGGTTATTGACCTGCTGGTGCCGTTCCCCCGCGGCGGCAAGATGGGTCTGTTCGGCGGTGCCGGTTGCGGCAAAACCGTTATCATGATGGAGATGGTTCATAACATCGCCATGCAGCACGGCGGTATCTCTGTTTTCTGCGGAGCCGGAGAGCGTACCCGTGAAGGTAACGACCTGTACCTGGAAATGAAGGAATCAGGCGTTCTTCCAAAGGCAGCCCTGATTTACGGTCAGATGACTGAGCCTCCAGGAGCCCGTGCAAGGATCGGTCTTACTGGTTTGACTGCTGCTGAATACTTTCGTGATGAAGAGGGCCAGGACGTTCTCTTCTTTATCGATAACATATTCCGTTTTACCCAGGCAGGTTCTGAGGTTTCAGCCCTTCTTGGACGTATCCCCTCTGCTGTTGGTTACCAGCCGACTCTTGCTACTGACTTGGGTGCTCTTCAGGAACGTATTACCTCTACCTCAAAGGGGTCCATTACTGCTGTTGAATGTGTTTACGTTCCTGCAGACGACTTGACGGACCCGGCGCCGGCCACCACATTTGCTCACTTGGACGGTACCGTCGTTCTGTCTCGTCAGATTGCGGAGCTTGGTATATATCCTGCGGTTGACCCCCTTGATTCAACATCAAGGATTCTGGATCCCAACGTCCTGGGTGAAGAACATTACTTTACTGCACGTGAAGTCCAGCAGACGCTACAGAAATACAAGGATCTTCAGGACATCATAGCCATCCTCGGTATGGACGAACTTTCTGACGAAGACAAGATAATCGTACAGAGGGCAAGGAAGATTCAAAGGTTCCTTTCACAGCCCTTCCATGTTGCAGAAACCTTCACCGGTATGCCTGGCAAATATTGCAAGGTTGAGGATACGGTCAGGGGCTTCAGGGAAATTCTTGATGGTAAGCACGATGACCTGCCTGAACAGGCCTTTTACATGGTTGGGACCATAGATGAGGCCAGGGAAAAGGCAGAAAAAGGTTAATAACTAAGGTTAGGGTGTAAAAATGGCCAATAAATTAAACCTGGAAGTGGTCACACCGAGAAAGCTTGTAGTGAGTGACGAGGTTGACCTGTGCACAGTACCTGGTACTGAGGGTGTCTTTGGTGTTATGGCTAATCATGCGCCCATCTTGTCGACACTTAATATCGGGCAGATGCACTTCAACAAGGATGGTGAAACCGTCAAAATCGCCATCAGTGGCGGCTTTGTGGAAGTATCCAACAACAAGATGACTGTGCTTGCCGAGGCTGCAGAGGTGTCTGAGGAAATTGACGTTGAACGCGCACTTCGGGCAAAGGAACGAGCAGAAAAGCGCATTCAGGAAGCCAAGGCCGGCAAGGAAGATATCGATATGGCAAGGGCCATGGCTGCCATGGCCAGAGCGACTGCTCGGCTGAAGGTAGCTGGTAAAATGAGCTGATAATCGTAATATTGATCCTGGGGAGAGGAGAGAAAGGGCAAGCCAGAAGGCTTGCCTTTTCTTTTTTAATCTATTTGAGTTGAGCTGATATGGCAGGAGATAATGACATCAGGGCAGTAATACTTGCCGCAGGCAAGGGAACAAGGATGAAATCGAAACATCCCAAGGTCATGCACTGTCTCCTTGGGATTCCCTTGTTAGAACATGTTACAAGGACCCTTGAAGCCGCGGGGATACCAAGAAACCACCATGTTGTCGTGGTGGGTCACGGAAAAGCCGAGGTGGAAAGATACCTTTCGGGCACAGGCGTCCAGGTTGCTTATCAGCAAGAGCAGCTTGGCACAGGGCATGCGGTTTCAAGCGCAAGAGAGCACCTCCAGGATTTTTGCGGCGACCTCCTGATAATTTGCGGAGATACGCCGCTTTTCAAATCGGATACCCTGCGGGCCTTTATCAACGCTCATAAAAGGCATGCCTGTGACATTTCCATACTCTCTGCTGATTTTAAAGACCCCACTGGCTACGGCCGGATTATTTGGGACAAGGGTAAGGAGCTCAAGGGCATTATCGAGGAAAAGGACGCGGATGAAAAAATCAGGTCCATCAGGGAGGTGAATACCGGCACATATCTAGTCAAAGGCCACAAGGTATTCGACATCCTTTCCAAGGTCGGCTGCGGCAATGCCCAGGGGGAATATTACCTGACAGACATAGTCCATTTAGGACTTTCTGACGGGCTCCATGTAGAGGCATTCAAGTTTGCGGATGAGGAGGAGGCCTTGGGGGTAAACTCCAGGATGCAGCTTGCAGCAGCAGAGGAAATACTGCTTGACCGAATAAGAAGGTCACATATGTCAGCAGGAGTTACACTTTCACTTCCTGGTACCATATATATTGAACCTGATGTCATTATAGGACCGGATTCATTCATAGGAGCCAATACCGTCCTGAGGGGACAAACTGTCATTGGCGAGGGTGCAAAGATATACCCTTTCAGTTATCTTGAAAATTATACCTGTCCTGCTGGGGCCCGGGTTGGTCCGTTTGAACACCTGGTGGGCTGCCTGGAGGATGACAGAGTCTGTGCCTGACGGTAAAATCAATTACTAATATCAAGTAAATCCATTTAGGAAATTAAAAGGAGTGCATGAGTCAATGGATCTCGAAATAATAGCCAAGCTGGAAGAAAAGATTGACAGGCTTATTGAATACCTGAAAGGGCTTGAAGAAGAAAAGAAGGGCCTTGAAGAAAGGGTTAGAAATCTTGAATACGAAAAGGGACAAATGTCCATGAAGATAACCGAGCTCGAAGAAGAAAGGCGCTCTATTGGAGAGCGCGTGGAAAAGATGCTTCAGCGCCTGGAAGGGCTTAGCAGGGACCAGTCACAGCAGGAGCTTCCCATGGAATAGAGGGGGGACGGCGCAGATGAGTTCGTCGTGTAAAGGTAATTAAAATTGGCTCAGATCGTTCGCCTGAAATTTCTAGGTAATATCTATGAATTAAAGGGTGACGACCCGGATGTAGACCTTCAGGAGGTAGCATCCTATATTGAGAACAAGGCGGAAGAAGTTGAAGGCAGTCAGCCCGGCCTTCCTCCCAACCGTTTAATGATTTTGACCTTAATGAGCTTAGGTAGAGAGCTTCTCATACTCAGAAAGCGATTGAAGATAATGGAGAAGGAGCTGGAGAGGCAGGGCAGCAGGCTGCTTGAAAAAATTAATTCTTCCCTTGGTGAAAAAATCTGATAAGTCTGGTAATATAAGATTAAAGTTTCCCTGCTGTGTTCGTGGGCTGCTGCAAGTTTGTTGAGCCAACACCCCGTACAAGGGAGTCGTACCTTCGTGGAAGAGTGGAAAGGGAGAACAGCCTTTTCCGTTGGAAGCGAAAATGACACCCACCTGAGTTCTCTCAGGTTCAATAAGCCCAGCAGACACGGCACGGCGGGGCTTATTGGCTATAACCCCGTCTGGGTTTTATATATAACGGATTTAGTGAAGAAGGTTTAAGATGAAAAATCTGCCCGGTGCAGATTTCGATATATTATCAAATACTTTGCAGAGGACAGTTAAGTACAAATGAAATCAATTGCTGCAGGGCCTGCATCCAAGGTAATTGGTTTTGCGTGTCTTGGACAGGTAAGCAAAATATAAGGATATCAATATATTAGTCTATAGAGATCATATCTTAAACCTTCATAACTCGATCTAAAATCCGTTTTTTCCATATTGTTGAGATGGGGTGTGGCACAATTTCCATTAGGGAGGAGCCACACATGGATCTACTCACTGTATTTTTATTGATTGCCTTTGCTGCAGCCGGCGTGGCAGCCGGTTATGCAATGGCCAAGGCAATTATCTCCAAGAAACAGGCCGTGGAAAAGGCAGATGCGGAAAAGATCAGGGCAGATGCCGAGGCCGAGGCACGAAGGATTCTCAAGGAGGCTCAAGTTCAGGCCAAGGAGGAGGCCCTCAAGCTCAAGAGGGAGGCTGAAGATGAGGTCTCTGAAAGAAAGGGAGAGCTTCGGAGCCAGGAAAAACGTCTTCTTCAGCGTGAACAGCAGATAGATAAAAAGAAGGAACTGGTTGACCTTAAGGAAATAGAACTCCTGGAGAAGGAAAAGAACCTCAAGAGCACCGAAGATGGTCTTCACAAGAGACAGCAGGAGATTGAGCGCCTGGTAACTGAACAGAGAAACATGCTGGAAAAGATTTCCGGCATGTCCAGTAATGAAGCCAGGGAGCACTTGCTGAAGAGTTTCGAGGCAGAAATCCGCCAGGAAGCCGGCAAGATGCTGCGAAAACTCGAGACAGAAACAAAGGAACTGGCTGACAAAAAGGCCAGGGAGATAATTGCCCTGGCCATAGCACGCTATGCAGGGGAATATGTTGCAGATCGAACGGTGTCTGTGGTTCCCCTTCCCAACGAAGAGATGAAGGGCAGGATTATAGGCCGGGAAGGCCGTAATATCCGGGCCATCGAGGCTGCTACGGGAATAGATATCATCATTGATGACACGCCCGAAGCTGTCCTTCTTTCAGGCTTTAATCCTGTCAGAAGGGAGGTTGCCCGGGTTGCCCTTGAGAGGCTCGTCCTGGACGGCCGAATCCATCCTGCCAGGATCGAAGAGGTGGTAAAGAAGGTAGAAAAGGAGATAAACACTACAATCCGTGAGGCAGGGGAGCAGGCCACCTTTGACGTAGGAGTTTACGGAATCCATCCCGAACTGGTAAAGCTGCTTGGAAAATTGAAATTCCGCACCAGTTATGCGCAAAATGTACTTCAGCATTCCATTGAGGTCGCCTTTCTATGCGGCATCATGGCGGCTGAACTTGGCATAAACGTCAAAAAGGCGAAAAGGGCAGGCCTTCTCCATGACATCGGCAAGGCGGTGGACCACGAGGTGGAAGGCTCACATGCCATTATAGGTGCAGATCTTGCCAAAAAATACGGGGAGTCCCGGGATGTTGTGCATGCAATTGCCGCGCACCATGAAGACGTAAAACCAGAGACCATACTGGCCGTCTTGGTGCAGGCCGCGGATGCCCTTTCAGGTGCAAGACCAGGCGCACGCAGGGAGATGTTGGAAAGTTACGTGAAGCGGCTGGAAGATTTGGAGAGGATTGCAACCTCCTTTACAGGGGTGGAAAAATCCTTTGCCATCCAGGCTGGGCGGGAGATCAGAATTGTGGTGAACAGTGAAAAGCTTACGGATGCCGAGGCTGCCATGCTCTGCAGGGACATAACCAAGAAAATAGAAAGTGAGCTCACCTACCCGGGGCAGATCAAGGTTACTGTTATCAGGGAGACCAGGGCCGTTAACTATGCAAAGTAACGCATGTTGATGGCGCCGGGCAGCAAGCTATTCGTGATCGTTTGAAAAAGAGGAGCTGGCGTGGTATCCCTTGCAGGCGCACTGTCTGCATGAGGCATGCTAATATGGGAAAGATCGGCAGGTTGACATGGAAAAGGACATAGAAAGATCCCTGGAGATTATAGGGCGCGGAGCCGTTGATATAATTAACCGGGATGAACTCGAGAAGAAACTGAAACGGGCAGTATCCGAGGACCGGCCTCTCAGGGTAAAGGCTGGGTTCGATCCAACGGCTCCAGATCTTCATCTTGGACATACTGTACTGATACAGAAGATGAAGCATTTCCAGGATCTCGGCCACCAGGTCATCTTTCTCATAGGTGACTTCACCGGACTCATCGGAGATCCAACCGGCAAGTCCGATACCAGGCCTCCTCTTACCCCGGAGCAGGTACAGGAAAATGCAGCCACCTACAAGGAGCAGATATTCAAGATACTGGATCCTGAAAAGACAGAGGTGGCATTCAACAGCACCTGGATGAACGAGATGCGCTCCATCGACATGATAAGGCTTTGCGCCAAGTATACCGTGGCCCGGATGCTTGAGAGGGAAGATTTCAAGAAACGTTTTCAGAATCAGAAACCCATTGCGGTTCATGAATTTATCTATCCTCTGATCCAGGGTTACGATTCTGTAGCCCTTGGGGCAGACGTGGAGCTGGGAGGCACAGACCAGACCTTCAATCTCCTGGTGGGCCGCCACATACAGAAGGAATACGGTCATGAACCCCAGATCGTAATCACCATGCCGCTTCTCGAGGGACTTGACGGCGTCAACAAGATGAGCAAGTCCCTGGGAAACTATGTTGGAATTACAGAAGACCCCTTCAGTATGTTCGGAAAGCTGATGTCTATTTCAGATGAACTCATGTTTCGGTATTTTGAATTGCTTAGTTCCTTGCCCATGAAAGACATACAAGGCCTTCAGGAATCTGTGCAAAGCGGTGCAGTCCATCCCAAGGATGTAAAGATCAGGCTGGCAATGGAGCTTGTTTCCAGGTTTCACGGAAAGGAAGCAGCGGATACGGCAAAGGCCCGTTTTGAAGCCCAGTTTGCCAGAAAGGAGATTCCGGAGGATATTCCCGAATATTCTCTGAAGGCAGATGTGGACAGGAAAAGGATTTTTCTGCCAAGGATCTTAAAGGATGCGGGCATGGTCAAAAGCACTTCAGAGGCCAGGAGACTCATCAAGCAGGGCGCCGTGACAATGGAAGGACAGAAGGTGAGTACCGAGGAGGTGGCAATCCCGGAGGCAGGGGCTGTTTTAAAGATCGGCAAGAGGCGCTTTCTTCGAATTCTGTAATACCGGAAATATCCTTGTCCGGTTTTTTTCATGGGAATAACATGACAGACTGGCTGGCAAATGCCCTGGCTGCACTGTTGTGCTGGGGATTATGGGCGCTTTTCCCCAAGCTTGCCCTGAGAAGCATAAGCCCGGCTGCTTCTGTATTTTATGAAGGTGTAGGAGTGATGCTCACCAGCATTGCGGTAGTATGGTTGCTGGGGCCTCGTCTTTCAGGCAGTGTCCAGGGGATTATGTACGCGCTTTTGACCGGGATTTTTGGTACCATTGGCCTCTATTTCTTTTTCAAGGCGGTGGAAACAGGCCCCATATCGGTAATTTCGTCCTTGACTGCGCTGTATCCCGTGGTGACCGTGGCCTTGGCAGTGGTTGTGCTGCATGAATCACTGAGTCCCAGGCAGATTCTAGGGATATTGCTGGCCCTGGCGGCAGCAGGACTCTTATCGTGGCATCCTGAATAATCAGATCGGGTTATTCCAGGGAGGAAAAATGGTGCCGAAGGGGAGATTCGAACTCCCACGGGAATAGCTCCCACTAGATCCTGAATCTAGCGCGTCTACCAATTCCGCCACTTCGGCACAGCCCTTGATATTAAAATATGGAGGTATTGCCATTGTCAAGGCCGCATATTACCCTCTGCCGCAATGCCTGGCATTTCCTGACATCCGCCCGGACGGACGAAAACGGACGCAGCCAGCAATCTAACGGAAATAATCATGGAAATATACTCGGATTTGACAGACATTGAAAGACCATTTTACAAGGCAGCCTTGACCATCGGCAATTTTGACGGAGTACACCTGGGGCACCAGGCACTTTTCAGAAAGGTGGTCGAGATATCCAGGGATACAGGGGGAGACAAGGTGGCTCTCACCTTTCATCCTCACCCCATGAAGGTCCTGAGGCCTGACAATCCCCCAAAACTTATTTCTACCCTTGAGCAGAAAGTGGAGCTGATAATGGCAGCCGGTATTGACCACCTGGTGTGCCTGCCTTTTACCAGGGAGTTTGCCAAGACAACGGCCTCTGACTTCGTAGAAGGCATACTTTGGCGCAGGCTCGGAGTGCTGGATCTTGTTGTCGGCTATGATTATGCCTGCGGCAAGGGCAGGCAAGGCGACATAGAATTCATTAAGAATATGGGTTCAAGGCTGGGGTTCAGGGTGCATGTGGTTCCTCCTGTGAAGATAGACGGAAAGATAGTAAGCAGTACTGCAATCCGGGAGCTGGTTAAACAGGGGGATATGAAAGAAGTAAGGAAGATGCTTGGAAGGTACTATCAGATAAGGGGAGTTGTGAGGAAGGGCAAGAAGAGGGGAGGGCCGGTGGTTGGATTTCCAACGGCCAACTTGGCCATAAACAGGGAAGATCTGTGCCCCAAACCCGGAGTTTACGCAGTGCAGGTGCTTCATGGGGAGTCATGTTACGGGGGAGTAATAAATATAGGATATAATCCTACCTTTGGAGACAACAAACTCGGAGCCGAGGTGCACATCTTTGATTTCAACCGGGATATCTACGGCCACGAAATCAAGGTGAATCTGGTGGCAAGAATCAGGGACGAAAAAAGATTTTCAGGGCCGCAAGAGCTGGCAGCTCAGATTTCAACGGATATTGAAAAGGCACGGGATATTCTTTCAGGGCTGAATTGCTGAAGGTTTCAAGAATAAGGGCAATAAAAAAAGGGAGGCTCTGAGGCCTCCCTTTTTTATCCAAAAATGCTGACTTTTTAGACTTCTTCTACTGTGATTGCTCCTACAGGGCATACCTCAACGCAGGTTTCACAGCCCAGGCAGTCATCAGGCCTTGCAATAACAGGCTTGTCATCCTCAAAATCATAAACCTCTGATGGACAAGCGTTCACGCATTCCTCATCGCCCTGGCATTTGTCAAAATCGATCTCGATCTGAAACATGGCTTCCTCCTTTTTTATTAATTTGCGGGGTAACTATTTCCCCTCTTTCTTCACCTGTCAGTAATCGACAGATTTCATATAGACGATAGCACTTCGTGTTGTCAAGCCTATTTCGATATTTTGCTCAAAATGCCCGCGGCCCTCTTCAGGATATCACAGCCCTGACATGGGCAGTTCTGAATGGTCAGCGGGCCTTGTCCCCCTGTCTTTTTTTGTATTTCATGCAGGCCCTAATCATATTTTCACCCCATTTTCCGTTTCCAAGGGCGTGGATGTGGGTATAGGTGCCGAAAATGTTCCTGTATGAGATTCCATCAACCCTGCCGTCAAAACCATGGCCCCTTTGGACCTGGCAGCAGAAACGGGCGTTGTCCGAGCCTCCTGTCGGCACCGGAAGGGAGTAATGAAATTCGTGCCCCTTTATCACATCTCCCTTTTTGAAAAAGGGTGAACTATCCGAAAAGGAAAGTACGCTGTAGCCATGGCCTACAGGACGTCTTTTAAGTACAAAATCCCATTCCAGCACACCAAGCATCTGGTATTTTTTATCTTTCCATAACAAGTTTCTGCCAAGATACATCAGCCCGCCGCACTCGGCATATACAGGAAGACCAGATTCTATTAATTTCCTGAGCCCGTGCTTAAGTTCCATGTTTGCTTCCAAGTGTTGTGCCTGGGTCTCTGGAAACCCCCCCCCTATATAGAGCCCGTGAATATCCGGTACCTGGCTGTCTGACACGGCATTTAAAAATAAGAGCTCTGCACCCCTTTTTTCCAGGGCCTCAAGGTTTTCAGGGTAATAAAACTGGAAGGCAGCATCTCTTATCACCCCGATCTTGACAGATCCCATGGGTGCAGGAATTTCTCTGGAAGCTTTGTCATCTTTGACCTGCTGGTTGCAATCGGCCAATGGGGCTGCAATCTCTTTCAGCCGGTGCAGCTGAATGTTGTCCTCAGCAATGTCTGCCAGCATGTCCAGGGCCTTTTCGGAACCTCTATATTCAAAGGCAGGAGTAAGTCCTAAATGCCTCATTGGCAGAGGATCCTGTTTCAGGCGAGGGATCTTGCCCAGGACTGGAATTCCGGCGTATTCCTCGATGGCTCCACGGAGAATGCTTTCATGCCGTCTTCCTGCCACCCTGTTCAGGATTATGCCGGCGATACTTACATCAGGCTCAAAGTCCATACAACCCTTTATCATGGCTGCAGCGGTTCTGGTCACTTTGGTGCAGTCAACTACAAGGATAATCCGGGAGCCGAGCATCCCTGCAAGCTGGGCCGTGCTGAACGCCCCCTTGATGTCAACACCGTCAAAAAGTCCCCGGTTGCCCTCTATTACAGCCAGGTCAGAGCATGCTGCCCTATGGTAAAAGGAACCAGTGAGGGTCTGTCTGCTCATGAGAAATGCATCCAGATTATAACATGGGGTGCCGGCTGCCTGGGAAAGCCAGGCGGCATCAATATAGTCAGGCCCCTTTTTGAAGACGGTTATCTTCTGTCCTCTCCTGGCCAGGGCCCTTGCCACTCCAAGAGAGGCAATTGTTTTTCCTGAGCCGCCCCTCAGGGCAGCAAAGGTTAGTCTGGGTATGAACTCTTTGCTGTTTTTACTCACAAAACTTTCCTTGTGAAATGTTTTTTAAGTTGAGGCCGGGTGAATGTCAACTCAAATTTTGAGTTAAAGACCTGGCTGACATAAAATAATCATGGATCATTCAGGATGGATTTGAGTTGCCAAGGCTGTCAAGTCTGAAAAGGATATCCCTCACCAGGTCGTGTCTGCCAAGACTCCTGGCACAATATCCTGCGTATTCCAGGGACTGCCTGTCTGAGCCGTTATTAAGGAAGATCTCCAGTGCCCTTTCCATTCTGCCCGTATGCATGAGACTGATGCCCTTGCACGTTAGAAGCTCCTTTGAGTCCGGGAAGTTTTTGAGACCCGTGTCCAGAACTTCGAGGGCATCCTGGTGCAGGCCCCTTCTTTGAAGCAGCATTGCCAGCCCCAGGAAGGCCCGATGGTCCGGATGGTATTCAAGTGCCCTTCTGAAAAGCCCTTCTGCAACAGATTGAGGATGCGCAATATCCTTGATCCCGGCGTAGTCTCCAAAGCCGAAGGTCATGCCGAGCCTGGAGAGGAAATCTGCGTGCAGGGGATACATCTCCTTCTTATTCACGAGTTTTACGGAATTTGCAAACCTGGGAAGATTCTTGTAAAAGGCCTTTCTGAGTCTCCTGCCGAAGTTCAGGACGGATTCACGGGACAGAGAAGGATCCGTTTCAAAATACATGATGTCCTCTACCCGTTTCAGCCAGATGTCATCATCTGCCCCTGTTCTCTTCCTGAACCGGTCATAAAGGGCGGTGCCGGGAAAGATATCCAGTATGTAAAATATGGCGCTCAGGGGATGAATGCGCTCCATGAGGCGTATGCTTTCCTTGATGGTCTTTTTTGTTTCACCTGGAGAGCCGTAAATAAAATATGCCCTAGGCATGAGGCCGTGGGATGAAGTCAGTTCAAATGCATCCTGAATCTGCTTGTCTGAAATATTCTTGTTCAGGGTCTTTCTGATCCTGGGGGAGCCGCTTTCCACGCCGTAGCTTATCTGCATGCATCCTGCCCTTCTCATCCAGTAAAGAATCTCTTCGTCCACGTGGTTTACCCGGGAGATGGCAGCCCAGGTGATATTAAGATCCTTTTCAATGATGAGCCGGCAGATTTCCAAGACCCTCTCCTTCTGAAGGGTAAAGGTATCGTCAGAGACATAGAAAAAATTGACCCCGGATCTCTTAAGATTTTCCAGCTGGGCCACAAAATAGCCAGGGCTGTGAAATCTGACCTTTCTCTTCCATATCCTGGGGGAGCCGCAAAAGGCGCAGTTCCAGGGACATCCGCGGGATGACACAACATGTTGAAAGGAAAAATACTGCGATGGGTCCGGTAGGCTGTCCAGGGGCTGGATAAATGGTTCCGGTTCGTTCTTGACTATCTCTCCTCCCCTTCTGAACGCCAGCCCGGGAATCTCCGAAATGTCTTTGACTCTGCCTTCTTTCAGGAGATCGGCCACTGACAGCATGGTATTTTCGCCCTCGCCCAGGACAATATAATCGATTTCCTTAAAGTTGGTCAGGAGGTGGCGCCGCAAAAAAGAGGCCCCAGGGCCGCCGAAAACCACAGGAACATGGGGAAAGCAGGCCTTGCTGATGCGGGCAATATCTATACCGCCCCAGCGGTTGGCATGGAGGATGGAGATTCCTATGAGATCCGGGCGGAATGTTTTAATTTCATTTTCAATAATCTCCCGTTTTCCCTGCATGTTGTAATAGTTCAAGATGGTACATTTATGGCCGTTTGCCAAAAGATTGGCACCGATGTAATAAAGACCTATGGGAGGGACTTTTATGTCGTAGTCCTGGAGTCTGGGGTCCAGGCAGTAAGGGTTGATGAGGAGCACATTCATTTCTTGTGTTGACAGCCTTCTACCAAAGATACAGACCAAAGACGCCCGGAAAAAACAGCCGGCAGCCTTGAGTAAATTAATTCACTTGGTCCTCGTGATTTGTAACTTACTATAAATTCAGAAAAAAAGGAATACAATACCATAGAATTGCTGCAAAATCAGATGCATAATTTCAATTAGTGACTTGACACACAAGCTCTTTTTGTCTATAGATACTCTATCCTGGCTGAATGGTCATTCATTATCATTATTTTTGCCGGGGAGGGGAGTGACACTCTGCATACAAAAGGCCCCCAGCATCTTTAAACAATAGGAGGATTCAGTGGGGAATACGTTGGATTCAAAGCTTAAGAAGGTCTTAACTCAGTTAAATCCCCTGGATTTTCAGCACGAAAAGGACGCCAGGCGGGAAGAACAGGAAATAAGGCTTTCCGATCTTCTCAAGCAGAAAAAAGAGGCGATAGTAAAGAGCTGGATCGACGTTATCCGCAATACCTACCCTCCCGAAACTGCTCAGTTCCTAAAAACCCAGAAAAACAGGTTCGCAAATCCCATCGGCGCATCCATTGAAGATTCAGCATGGCCTCTTTATGATCAGCTGATTGGAGAACCCGATCCGGAAACCACCAAGAAACATCTGGATATCCTCATCAGGGTGCGGGCAGTACAGGATTTCAGCCCGGCCGCAGCAGTGCAGATCATCTATGCACTCAAACAGATCATCAGGGATGAGCTGATGGAAGAAATATTGGAGTTTGACCTGCTGGAGAGATATCTGGAATTCGAATCCACTATAGATCGTTTTGCGCTTCTTGCCTTTGACGTGTTCATGGAATGCAGGGAAATGGTTTGGCAGATTAAGCGCAATGATCTCCTTAAAAGACCCTATATCCTACAAGGAGGTATGTGTCCTTCATATATGCTGCGTCGCGGCAAGCAGCATCTTGAAAAACTGGAAAAGGAAAAAACACAACATTAATTAAGAGGAGTAGAGATGATAACGCGTATCATTGTGGCATTCGGGGCAGTTGTGGCAATTGTAGTAGCGGCCTGGATGGGCGGATCAGTTCCTGGTCTGCAACCATTGTTCGGGGTGGTCCTACCTTACGTGGCCTTCGCAATCTTTCTGATAGGATTTATTGCTAAGGTGGTTAAATGGGCCAAGTCCCCCGTGCCGTTTCGGATTCCCACAACGGCAGGCCAGCAAATCACCCTGCCGTGGATAAAGTGGGCGAAGATTGAGAATCCGAGCACTACCGGCGGCGTAATAACCAGGATGTTCCTGGAAATCTGCTGTTTCAGGTCTCTTTTCAGGAACATGCGTTCGGACCTGCGCTCAGGCTGGATCATTCACCATCCTACCAAGTGGCTGTGGCTTCTGGCCTTGGGTTTTCATTATTCCTTTCTGATCATTGCCCTTCGCCATATGAGGCTGTTTGTTCAGCCTGTGCCCGGCTTTGTAGAGACACTGGATGCGGTTGATGGCATGTTCCAGATAGGCATACCACCCATCTACCTGACAGACTTGATTATACTGCTGGCAGTCTCCGGCCTTCTCATCAGGCGCTTGTGTCTGCCCAAGATGCGTTTTATGTCCCTTGTGGCCGATTATTTTCCCCTGTTTCTGATCCTGGGCATAGTAATTTCAGGCCTTCTAATGCGCTTTGTCTACAGGGTTGACATAACTGCTGTAAAGGCACTGGCAAACGGAATTGCAAGCTTCCACCCCGTGGTACCAAAAGGAATCGGGACTATTTTCTTCGTCCACGTGGCCCTGGTAAGTACACTGCTTGCCTATTTCCCATTCAGCAAGCTTATGCACATGGGCGGCGTCTTCATGAGCCCCACCAGGAACCTCGCCAACACCAGCAGGATGGAATATCACGAAAATCCGTGGCGCAAACCGCCTAAATTTCATCCTTACGAGGAATATGAGGACATGTACAGGGAATATATGAAAGAGGCTGGATTACCTTTGGAGAGAGAATAAGTAGAGGGAAGATGATATCATGGCAAAAGAATTGACACCCCAAGAAATGATGAGGATTGACCTCAGTCCCCCCACCAGGGATTGGATGGACATTCCTACTGTAATCAAGCCAGGCATCTATTGTTATCCCGCAAAGCCCGAAAAGGTGGAAATTGTCGGGATGCCCAACGCCCATGTCTGGAGTCCGGTAGAAGAGGATTGGGGACTTCCTGAAGACTGGAAGGAGACATTCCTTGAAGGCATGAGGGAGAGGCTGGACAAGCATCGTTCCTTCAAGATATTCATGGATATCTGTGTAAGATGCGGTGCCTGTGCGGATAAGTGCCACTTCTTCCTGGGCTCCGGCGACCCCAAGAACATGCCCGTAGTCAGGGCTGAGCTTATAAGGTCCATTTACAGGGGCGAATTTACCAAGGCAGGCAAGATCCTGGGCAGGCTGGCCGGAGGCAGGAAGCTGACGGACAAGGTACTAAAGGAAATATGGTACTACATGTTCCAGTGCACTGAATGCCGGCGGTGTTCACTGTTCTGCCCCTACGGGATCGATACAGCAGAGGTCACCATCATTGGAAGAGAGCTGCTGAACCTGTTCGGCCTGAACATAAACTGGATCCAGGAGCCGGTAGCAAACTGCTATGAAACGGGCAATCACCTCGGTCTTCTGCCCCACACCTTCAAGCAGAACATCGAGTTCATGTGCATGGACATCGAGGAATTTGTGGGCATCACCATCGAGCCTCCCTTCAACAAGAAAGGGGCTGAGATACTCTTTGTTACTCCCTCTGGTGATGTCTTTGCCGAGCCTGGAATATTTACCCTGGCCGGCTACCTGATGCTCTTTGAGCATCTGGGCCTGGACTACACCTGGAGTACCTATGCCAGTGAGGGCGGTAATTTCGGATTCTTTACCTCGCTGGATATGGCCCAGAGGCTCAATGCAAAGATTTATGCAGAAGCCAAGAGGCTCGGCGTTAAGTGGATCCTCGGCGGTGAATGCGGTCATATGTGGCGCGTGATACATCAATACATGAATACCTTTAATGGGCCCCCGGAATTCCTTGAAGAACCGGTTTCCCCCATAACCGGAACCAAGTTCGAAAATGCCAAATCCGCCAAGATGGTTCATATCACAGAGTTCACGGCGGATTTGATAAAGCACAACAAGCTTAAGCTGGATCCCAGCAGAAACGATCACCTGAAGGTGACATATCACGATTCCTGCAACCCGTCCCGAGGCATGGGCATGTTCGAGGAACCAAGATATGTACTCAAGAATGTCTGCAACCACTTTTATGACATGCCGGAAAGCACCATCAGGGAACAGACCTTTTGCTGCGGCAGCGGCGCGGGCCTGAATGCCGGCGAAAATATGGAGCTGAGGCTGAGAGGCGGGCTTCCAAGGGCAAACGCAGTCAAGTATGTGCATGAGCGCTTCGGAGTCAACATGCTTTCATGTGTATGCGCCATTGACAGAGCGGTTCTGCCTGCTTCCATGGAATACTGGGTCCCCGGCATGAATGTCTGTGGTGTCTCTGAGCTTGTGGCAAACGCCCTGATAATGGAAGGAGAAAATGAACGTACTGTCAACCTCAGGGGCGAAGAGATACCAGGAAGAGGGGAGGTAAAGGAAGATGTATGATTCAGGAAAGGTCATAATTGGACTGCTCATCTTTGCTGGGATATTTCTCTTTCCCTTCGTATACCAGCACGGGTCTCCGGTTGAAAAGCCCAAGCCGAGCTTGGATACACCGGCCATCAAGGCGCTGCCAGTGAAGAAGTGCGTGGAAGATACCAAGTTTATGATAACCACCCACATGCAGTTTCTGAATGACTGGCGGGACCAGGCCCTGAGGGACGGCAACAGGTGGTATGTAAACAAGGCAGGAAAGAAGGTGTGGATCAGCCTGCAGAATACCTGCTTGAAATGTCACTCCAACAAGAAGGATTTCTGCGATAAATGTCATAACTA
>JALVJO010000109.1:0-46203 GCA_027028245.1 Deltaproteobacteria bacterium | reverse complement strand
CTTGCAGAGGGCAAACAGCCGGGCTGTGTGGAGGCCTGTCCTGATGTGATGCACTTTGGAAACCTGGCAGATGAAAATTCCAACGTGAGAAAGATTCTTCGGGAGAGGGTTTCCCTCAGGCGCAAACTGGAACTTGGAACCAAACCATCAGTATTTTATCTGGTATAGTGCGAGGTCATCATGATTGAAAAGGCATTAAAAGGATCATCTGTTTACTGGGGATGGGTGATATTCTTACTCTGTATAATAGGGGCCGGATTTTTAGCCTATCTCTACCAGTTAAAGGTCGGTCTGGGAATTACCGGCATGAGCCGGGATATCTCCTGGGGAGTGTATATCGCACAGTTCACCTACTTTGTCGGTGTTGCAGCCGGGGCCGTAATGCTGGTCATTCCGAAATACCTGCATCACTATACCAAGTACGCAAAGGTGGTGGTGTTCGGAGAGTTCCTGGCCATTGCCGCAGTGGTAATGTGTCTCTTGTTTATCGTAGTCGATATCGGGCAGCCCATGAGAATGATGAACGTGGTTCTGCATCCCACGCCTCATTCAATGCTGTTCTACGACATGATCGTCCTTAACGGCTACTTGATCATTAACATAATATGCGGGTACAATACATTGCTTGCCGACAAGAAGGGGCTTCCATGCCCGGGCTGGGTGAAGCCCTTCATATATCTTTCCATCCCATGGGCCATCAGTATTCATACAGTTACGGCATTCCTGTACGCAGGTCTTCCAGGAAGGCACTTCTGGCTGACAGCCATAATGGCACCCCGCTTTCTGGCATCTGCATTTGCAGCCGGGCCTTCTCTCCTGGTCATGATCCTTCTGTTTGTCAGAAAGGTTACCAAGTTTGATCCAGGCGAGGAAGCACTGCAGAATATTGCCCGTACCATCTGCTACGCCATGATCGTAAACTTCTTCTTCATGGGTATGGAATTCTTCACAGCCTTTTACAGCAATATCCCGGGCCACAAGGCAACCTTGGAATACCTTTTCTGGGGTATTGGAGAATACGGCAATCTGGTTCCCTTTATGAGGGCATGCATCGTCATCGGTTTTGCCGGCATATTCATACTTCTGGTTCCTCCTATCAGGAGAAGGCCTCTTTGGCTCGCAATAGGATGTGCATGTGTTTTCCTGGCAACCTGGATTGATAAGGGTGTTGGTCTGGTCATAGGCGGTTTCATACCAAACCCCCTTGAGATGATAACTGAATATCATCCCACGTTCCCTGAAATCACCATCGCTACCGCCATCTGGGCTGTGGGGGGACTCATACTCACGGTGCTCTATAAGGTAACCATCTCTGTCAGGGAGGAGGAGCAAAGGGTCTAAACAAAGCAAGATATAAATATGGAATACAAGCAGGCAGCTCCTCAGGGGCTGCCTGTTTCATCTGCCCCCTTATTGAATTCGCATATCATTTTGTCCTTTAATTCCTCGATCTGCTCGCTGTAATGAGAAGCGGGAAGTTCTACTCCGCAGGACCTGCAGAGTACCTTAGCATTGGCTCACCGGCCCTGGAGCTGGGCCGGGCCTCCGCACAAAAGGCATGTCAAACCTTCTTGTTCCTCGCTTTGAGGCGGCGTTTCAGGTTCAGGTTGGCTCACTGGGTCTTTATCCTTTGCTGTATTTTCAGCCGTTTTTGCCTTGTATTGTGCAATAATGTTTCCTTCGAGTATTGAGGGCATGAATCCCACTTGGGAAACACTTCCTGCTTCATGTTTAATCTGGTGCGGCTTCTGGAAGGCCTGCAATGACTTTATTATTGAAGACATGGCAGCAGATAATAAATGTTCTGCCTTCTTTCATGCCCTAGGTGCTCATGGTTCGAAAATTTATCTCTAATTTGCTTTTTTTTAAAGTTTGGGAAATTTATTGATCTGTGTTAATTTGTGAGTTTCCGTTCAGAGGTTGTTCCCTCAAGATTTTAATATAAATGCAGCGCCGGTTAAAGGCGAAATATACCAGGAGGAATAATGGCTCAAAATCCAATAAAATCAGGTGACCTGGATAAGATTATCCAGGATCTTGAAAAAGAGGTTAGAGAAAACAAGAATTCGGTGGTGGCCCATCATCGTTTGGCACTTGCCTACTGGAAGGCCGGCAGGGTGGATGATGCCATATCGAGTTTTCAGCAGGCCCTCAAACTGGATCCCGCCTCCTTTGAAATCCGTATAAACCTCGGGACCCTGTTTTTCCAGATGGGTCGCCTGGAAGAAGGGATCAGGGAAAACAAGGAGGCCCTCAATGCCCATCCTGCAGCTGCAGAGGCAATGGCCAATATTGGTTCAGCCTATCTTCAGATGGGAAAATGGGAGGACGCTGCTGAATATTTCCAGCAGGCCCTGCAGGAAAAGCCTGAGATGGTGCCGGCCCTTACCAATTATGCAACTGTATTGGTGGAATTGAATGATCTCGACAAGGCAGTTGAAGTGGCCGAGAAGGCCGTGAGCCTTGCTCCGGAATTCGGCCTTGCCTTCAACAACCTGGCAGTAGCCTGCTATTACAAGGGTGACCTGGAAAGGGCAAGCCAGGCCATGTCCAAGGCTAAGGAGCTCGGTTATCCCATTCATCCGGATTTTGAAGCCAAACTAAGCGGTCAGCAGTCATAAGGCAGCAGGTATCCATAGGTATGGCTTCAGGCTATGAGATAATAGAACCCCGGTGTCCCTTCTGCAATCAGCGTCTGGACAGGCCCAAAGAGCTTGAACCCATGCGCAGGGGCGACTTTGAGTATGGTGTCTGCTCCTGCGGAGCGGTTTTCGTCCATGATGTTACCGGCTTTAACCTTGGTGCAGCTATGGTGGAAGCCCTTGAATTTGCCTGCGACGCCGATTTGGACCTGGCCTGGGATCTGATGCCGGGGGAAGATTACCATGATGCCCTTATAGAAGGCTACGATATAAACAAACACCTTATTTATCCCGCGGGCCACGATTACGAGGGGCACAGGGTCAAGGGAGCCCTGAGTTTTATCAGGCTTAACGACGATATAAGGGATACCAAGGAAGAAGGGGTAAGGCTCAAGTATCACACAGCGCCGGCGCCGCCTCCCCTGGCTCCATCGTCTGCCAGCACGAGGATAAAGGAGGCCAGGAAAAAGAGGTTCAGTAAGAGAGAGGTAGCAAGGGCCGTACAGCAGGAAGACCTGGCCCGCCTGACAGAAATGGCGCTTAAAGACAGGCTTGTCCTGAGAAAGATGCAGAGACTTCTCTACAATGCCGACCCGGAGGCCCGGTGGAAGGCTGTTTTGATGCTTGGAGGGGTTGCAGGGGCAATTGCCCAGAAAGACCCTGCTGCCGTAGGTGATCTATTGAGACGGCTTCTCTATGCTGCCAATGATTCTGCTGCGGCAAATTGGGGCACCATTGAAACAGTCGGTGAAATTATTCGTAGTCAACCCGGCCTTTACGGTTCCTTTGTCAGGCATATTCTGGGGCTTATGGCAGATGCGCCCTCCAGGCCCGCAATACTCTGGGCAATTGGCAGAATCGGGGCAGCCTATCCGAAACTGGTAAAAAATTCCTCCTTTTTTGCACTTTTTGACCTCCTTGGCTCCAAGGATGCTGCAACCAGGGGCTATGCCGTGTGGGCCCTGGGGCAGGTCAGGGCAGCAGAGGCCAAGGGTGCAATTTCCCGCATGAAGGATGATGACGAGGAATTTGAATTATTTGATGGCACTAACTTAAAGATAACAACCATTGGAAAGCAGGCAGCTAAGGCTATAGACAGGATGGAACAGGTGACCATGGAAACACAGGAAAAGAAGCAGGAGACAACGGTTCAAGAACAGCAGGAGCAGCAACAGCAGGAGCCTCCAGAAATTACACAGGCCTGGCACAAATACCAGGAAGCAGAAATTTTAAAGAACAGGGGCCAGTCACTGGATGCCATGGCTCGTTTTGAAGAAGTACTCGGCATCTTTGATGAATTCGGCTATGAGGCCGAGGTGGCCAACATTTGCGAAAAGCTTGGTGATATTCATGTGATGAGAGGAAATATAAAGGCCGCCTTTTCGCCATACCAAAGGGCTCTTGCCATATGCGAAAAGAAAAAGGACCCTGTCAGTACAGTAATCATGCTTGAAAAGGTTATTGATCTCTACCGCCACGAGAAGGAATTTAATAAGGCCCTGCCCTATTTTTTCAGGGCACTGGAGCTTGTGGAGGAACTGAAGGATGTCAAGAGATCGGCCTTTTTCCTGGCTGGAATAGGCGATATTTATGAACGGCAGGGCAAAATTGAAGACGCCCTTGATGCGTATAAGCTGGCAGAAAAGCTTTTCAGCAACATGGGGGCCAAGGAGAAGGCCAAGACCCTCCAGGACGGCATAGCGGTTCTGGAAAAAAGACTGTCTTAGACAGCTTCACTATTCTCTGTAAGAGTTCCAAGCAGTACGCTGGCTACCGGCCATCTTTTATGGGCTATCTGCGGATTTATTTCCATGGATATATCAAGAAGCCGTTCCTGTATAAGGTGAAGACGTACTGTGGGATAGGTCTTGCCAGGTGAAAAGCCGGACCTGGAGCAGACATGCCCTTTACCGTTTATTTCTGTGGGAGCTCCGTACGTCCGGCAGTTTACAGGACGGACTTCGTAGAGGAGACATTGATCGTCAGGGCTCAAAAGAGGACAGGAAATTCGAAGCAGTGAAATATCTTCTCCAGCTTCCAGGGCGTCGTGCCAGCGTTTTTCTGCCCGCCTGGCCCTTTTCAGTACGTCTCTTCTGGTCTTTCTGCCGAGAAGTTTGAAGTGGTCCTGAATGAGCATACCCTCTGCAAGGGATATATCAAAGGCTGCGTGACAGCAGTCGGAGCATCCTTTCTTGCACTTGAATTCCCTGGGAAACCGAGAAGCAACTGCAGCTACGGCACTGTCAACCTGCTTAAGCAGCTCGAGGATGGATTTATTTTCAATGGTTATGTTATCTGACATCCCGGAACAGGATAACTTAATTCAGACGGAATGCAAGAGGTGCGGAACCTGCTGCAGAAAGGGTGGGCCGTGTTTGCACCATGAGGACCGCCGGCTTGTGGTGGAAGGTATTCTGAAGCCTTCCATGCTCATGACATACCGCAGGGGGGAGCTTGCTGTTAATCCTGATACAAGGCAGCTTATAAGGCTGGAATCCGAGATGATAAAGATACGCGGAAAGGGCCTCAAATCAACTTGCCTGTTTCTGAATGAAGAAGAAAATGTCTGCTTGATCTATGAGAAAAGGCCCCTGGAATGCCGAATTTTGAAATGCTGGGACACTGAGCCTGTTCGGAACCTATTCTTGAAAGATCTCTTAACGCGTATTGATCTTATTCCCCCTGGTACCATATTGTTCAACCTGGTGCAAAAGTATGAAGAGGCCTTCCCGGTGGAAATGATATTTGAAATATCCCAGGACATTCATGCCGGTCATGACAGCCCAGCCGATGAGCCCCACATGCTGGCGGATAACGACGCAAGTTTCAGGGCTGAGATAATGAAGGCCCTGGGCATTTCTGCTGATGAGCTTTTATTCTTCCTGGGAAGACCTGTCTCAACGCTTTTGGAAGGATTCCAGGAAGTCAAGATAGGTGCCAAAGGGGAAAAATGAATGAAAATTCATTAATTGCAAAGATTGTCACAGCCCCTTGCGGCGCAAATATCGGTTTGAAATAATTGAATAAAAATATAAAAAATCTTAAAATATACTGAAATTACCTGATTTTTTTGGCTTGACAAAGATGGCACAAAGATATTATAAAAGTTTTCACGCAATAAAATATTGCTCAATGCCGAATGATTGTTCATTTATTTTGCGAAAACCGGGCTCTTCCTGATCGTGTCAGGACTGAGATTACGTTTTTTGATCTAGAATTTGAAAAAAACTACCTAAGGAGGGAGATTTAAATGGCTGATGTCAAGAAGCATGACACTCCAATGTGCGATGACCTAAAAAAAGGGCCATGGCCAAGTTTTGTTGACGACATAGAACAGAAGGGCCTGAAGGGCAAACAGGATTGCCTTGACCTTCTGGGGCAGTTGGAACTGTCCTATGTCCACAAGGAAACCCACTGGAAGCACGGTGGTATCGTGGGCGTCTTCGGTTATGGCGGAGGTGTAATCGGCCGCTACTCAGACGTACCTGATAAATTCCCGACCATTGCCCATTTTCACACCATGCGCGTCAACCAGCCGGCAAGCAAGTTTTACAGCTCAGCCTATCTGCGCAAGGTATGCGACATGTGGGACCACAGGGGCAGCGGCATGACAAATTTCCACGGCTCCACTGGCGACATGATTCTCCTGGGCACCACCACTGACCAGCTTGAGCCGGTGTTCTATGACCTGACGCACCAGATGAGCGTTGACCTCGGCGGATCAGGCTCCAACCTTCGTACACCTGCCTGCTGTATAGGAAAGGCACGCTGCGAGTGGTCCTGTCTTGACACCCAGCAGATCTGCTATGACCTCACCCAGACATACCAGGATGAGCTTCACAGGCCTGCATTCCCTTACAAGTTCAAGTTCAAGGTCTCCGGATGCCCCAATGACTGCGTTGCAGCCATTGCACGTTCCTGCTGCTCCATCATAGGAACATGGAGGGATGATATCCGTATCGACCAGGAGGCAGTAAAGGCCTATATGGGCGGAGAGATCAAGCCAAACGGAGGCGCCTTTTCCGGCAGGGACTGGGGCCCCTTTGACATTCAAAAAGAAGTAATTGATCTTTGTCCATCAGAGTGTATGTGGATGGACGGCGATGAGCTCAAGATAGACAACAGGGAGTGCACCAGGTGTATGCACTGCATCAACGTAATGCCAGAGGCACTGCGTCCGGGTACTGATACAGGTGCAACAATACTCTGCGGCGCCAAGGCCCCGATCCTCGATGGAGCCCAGATGTCCACCCTGGCAATTCCATTTATACGCATGGAAGCCCCCTACGACGAGTTCAAGGACTTCGTGGACAAGATCTGGGATTGGTGGATGGAGCTCGGAAAGAACAGGGAGCGTTTCGGCGAATTGATCCAGCGCAAGAGCCTACAGGAATTCCTGCGCATTGCGGATCTGAAGCCCATTCCGCAGATGGTCAAGGAACCACGGTCCAATCCCTACGTCTTCTGGCAGGAGAGTGAGGTTGAAGGCGGCTGGGAACGCGACATCAAGGCATTCCGCGCACGCCACGCTGCTTAATTAAAATTTACAGGAGGTTAATCTAATGGATTTGAAAGAACTATATGGAGATAATCCGGGTTTTGATATATCTGATAAAGTTGCCCAGCCCTATGACCCCAATCTGGCTGAGACACTCTATGATCCCAAAAAGCCCATGGCCAACAGGATCACCGATATCGGACCACCATTCTACGAACAATTTTTCCCACCGGTCATCAAGAATAACTACGGCAAGTGGAAGAGCCACGAGATCATCGAGCCTGGTATCATAAAGTATGTAAGTGAAACCGGAGATACCTGCTTTGTTGTTCGCTGTGGTACCCCCCGTATTATCACCACGGACCTGATCCGCGAGTTCTGCGACATAGCAGACAAGTACTGCGAAGGATGCGTGAGGTGGACCACAAGGAACAACGTGGAGTTCATGACAGACAGCGAAGACAAACTTCGTGCTCTGGTGGATGATATCAAGGGAAGGAAGCATCCCGGCGGCTCCTACAAGCTTCCCATTGGCGGAACCGGTGCATGCGTTACAAACATCGTCCACACCCAGGGCTGGATCCACTGCCACACACCTGCTACCGATTCCTCGGGCGTTGTCAAGGCAGTCATGGATGACCTGTTCGAGTATTTTGAAAGCATGACGCTTCCGGCACAGGTCCGCATTGCCCTTGCATGCTGCCTGAACATGTGCGGTGCTGTCCACTGCTCTGATATTGCCATCCTGGGCGTTCACAGGAAACCGCCCTTCATAGAGGATGACCGTATCATGGGTGTCTGCGAGATTCCTCTTGCAGTAGCAGCGTGTCCTCTTGGTGCCATCAGGCCTGTAACCATTGAGCAGGACGGCAAGAAGATAAAGACTGTCCGCGTAAAGAACGAACGTTGCATGTTCTGCGGCAACTGCTACACCATGTGTCCGGCAATGCCTCTTGCAGACGAGGAGGGTGACGGAATCGGACTGCTGGTCGGAGGAAAGATCTCCAACCGTATCAGCGCACCCAAGTTCTCCAAGTTTGTTGTGCCCTTTTTACCCAATGAACCGCCTCGCTGGCCATCCACCGTCAAGACCATTAGGAAGATCCTTGAGACCTACGCAGAGGGAGCAAGGAAGTACGAACGCCTTGGCGACTGGGCAGAGCGCATCGGCTGGGAACGCTTCTTTGAAAAATGTGAGATTCCTTTTACAGATAAGTCTATTGACGATTACCGTCTGGCGTATGATACTTATCATACATCAACGCTGTTCAAGTGGAGCGTACATACCGATAACCTTTAATCGGAAAGGGGGCTGATTATGGCCATTGATAAAGAGGAACTGAAACAGAAGATCATTGAGTTTGCTACAAAAAAGGCCAAGCATAAATCCAAGATGTATATCAAGGACTTGTACAAGGCCGCTCCCGATGCCTCACCCAGGCAGGTAAAAAACGCTGCCAATGAGCTGGTGCGCGAGGGCAAACTCGAATTCTTCTCATCCGGAAGTACCACCATGTACGGTGTGCCGGGATTTGGAAAATCCGAAAAAGATCAGTTCGGCGAGCTGGAAGAAGAATAAAGACAGCTGACCAAAAGGCCCTGTTATTAAACAGGGCCTTTTTATTTGTTTTTTTAAGATTGATCCCGCTTAGATGGGACAATAGTCTTGCGCACTAATTAAACCCGTCGGTTTTTTTGCTGCCTAAAATAGCCCCATACTATGAAGTGGCGGTCACTTATTATTTCAAGGTTCAAGTAATCCAATCCCACCTGGAGAAGTTGTTCTCTTATTTCATCCGGCCGGTAGGCAGCCAGCAGTGAATTAAAAAAATCCCGCTTGAGGATTTCCGGCTCACTGCCGGAATATCTTTCAACGATATTTGCGGCCTCTGCCTTGGTGCCGGGCCTTATAAGGTCCATGACGAAGACAGCTGCGCCGGGTTTTGCTGCCTTTTCTATGGTCTGCCACATCACTTCCGGGGCCGGAAGGTGATGTAGAAGGCTGTTTATGATTATGGCGTCGTATCTTTCCAGGGGAAGTTTTGGTGCCGGAATGGCCAGGTGAAAGAGAGTTATCCTGTCTTCAAGGCCCTGGGCGGCCACAGCCCTTTCGGCAAATTTGAGCATGGCAGCTGAACCGTCGATGCCGTGGATTTCAGCCTCTGGAAATGCCCTTGCAAATCTGCATGAGATATCTGCAGTTCCGCACCCCAGATCCAGGACAGTGCCGGAAGGAAAGTCGCCGAAGCGCCTTCGGAACTCATCAACAAACATGTTGTGCGGGTCATTGAAGTCAGCCTCTGCATAGGCTCGTGCCTGGTCCATTTCCTCCATGAGCTCTGGCTCAGGTATCCTGTTTTCAAGGTCTTTTGGCATGTGACTGGCCAGCTAATCCTGATTTTCTGTTACCACAATGGTTGAAAGATCGCCTATTTTGAGAAAGAGCTTTGCAATCATCCACAGTAGTGCCAGCCGGTTTTCTCTGAGTTTCTCGTCTTCGACCATTACCATTACATTATCAAAAAAGTCGTCAATATGAGGCTTGAGGCTGAGTAAAAGAAGGAGTGCCTCTTTGTATTGTTCTGCATCTGGGCATGTCTGTCCTGTTTCAGGCCTCAAAAGTGGATAGATCTGTTCCTTTACCTGGATAAATGCCCCATGGAGTACCTTTTCCTGGGGTTCTTCAAAAAGATTGTTATCTACCTCGCCGCCGGGGAAGCCCTTGAGTATGTTCATGACCCTTTTGAATGCGATGCTGATGGGCTCGAATTCAGGAAGCTTTCTGGCTGCATTTATTGCAAGGGCCCTCTGGTAACAGTCAAAGAGAGAATCAAAGTCTGCCCGGACAGCGGCTTCCACAACGTCATAATCCAGGCCGCGGCTGATAAGGTCAATGGTATAGCGCTTTTTGAAGAACCCTGTAATGTCATCATGCAGGGAAGCTGGTATTTCAGAGAGAACACCGCCCAGGGTATTAATGGATTCATTGATAAGGGCCTTGAGAGAAAGGTCCAGTTTCCTTGCAAGTAGTATATGGATGATTCCCAGGGCCTGGCGTCTGAGGGCATAGGGATCCTGGGTGCCGGTGGGTTTAAGTCCGATGGCAAATGTGCTGACTATTGTATCTATCTTATCTGCAATGGAAAGCAAGACCCCGGGCATTGTCCTTGGAAGCTCACCACCTGAACGTATGGGGAGGTAGTGTTCCTTTATGGCTGATGCAACTGTAGGGTCTTCACCTGAAAGCATCGCATACTCCCGGCCCATTATCCCCTGCAGGGTGGGAAATTCCCCCACCATTTCGGTACAAAGGTCTGCCTTGCACAGCCAGGCGGCCCGCCTGACCGTTTGAAGATCGCGTGGAGAAAGCTCGGATGCCAGAAACTCGGAAATCTTTTGTACACGCTGGGTCTTGTCCAGCAGTGTTCCAAGACCCTGATGAAATATCATGCCGGCAAGTTCTGGCACGAAATCCTCAAGTTTTCTTTTGGTGTCTTCCTTGAAGAAGAACTCGGCATCTGACAGCCTGGCCGTGAGTACACGCTGATGTCCGTTTTTTACAAGATCGGGCTTGGGGGAAAGGGTGTTGTTTATGGCCACAAAGTTTGCCATGAGTTTTCCATCACGGTCTGTTACGGCAAAATATTTCTGGTGTTCCTTCATGCAGGTAATGAGGACCGGATCCGGTAGGCGGAGAAATTTTTCATCAAAAGATCCGCATACCGCAGAGGGAAATTCCGTCAGAAACGTATTCAGCTCCAGGAGCTCGTTGTCCTCAAGGAGGTATCCCGAATATGCCTTAACTGCCTCCTGGGCACCTTCCACCAGGGTTTCCTTCCTGGTGATAACATCACAAATGCAGAAGGCTTCCTTCAGAAGGCCCTTGTATTCTTCAAAGGATGCGGACTCTAGTATTATGGGGCCTTTGGACATGAACCTGTGCCCATATGTGATTCTGTCAGAAAAGAGTCCGGCAGCTTCAAAAGGCACTACCTCGTTGCCTATCAGGGAGACAATCCATCTTATGGGTCTTGCAAACCTGAATTTGCCTGTTCCCCACCTCATGGCCTTGGGAAAGGGTATGTCTGCAAGGAGCCTTGGAAGAAGGACGGCCAGTAGTTCAATGGCAGGCTTTCCCAGCTCCGTCTTTTTGATGCAAAGGTATGCCCCCTTTTTGGTTTCTTCCACCTTCAGCTGGTCTACTGAAACATTGTTTCTCTTGGCAAACCCTAGGGCAGCCTTGGCAGGGGTTCCGTCCGGGTTGAATGCGATCCTTGCAGGCGGCCCCATTATCTTGATCTCCCTGTCAGGCTGTTTCAGTGCAAGATCCTGGACATGAACGGCAAGCCGTCTGGGGGTGCCGGCATTCTTTATCTCACCGTGAAAGAGCAGTTTAGAGTCGAGTCTTTCATGGAGTGCATTCTTAAGAAAATCCAGGGCAGGGGGTATATACCCGGCAGGTATCTCTTCCGTACCTATTTCAAGCAGGAATTCTGTGGTGTTGTTTTCCATGGTTATTCAGTCTTTTCAGCAAGAGAGTCTTCAGGGTTTTCAGGAGAGGAATCTTTTTGTTCTACATAGATACGGGCCACTGATCTGGCAATCTTTCTTACGCGTCCTATGTAGGCGGTTCTTTCAGAGACACTTATGGCGCCTCTTGCTTCCAGGAGATTGAAGGTATGGGAACATTTGAGGCACTGGTCATAGGCCGGTCTCACCAGGTCTTCTTCCACCAGCTTGTGAGCCTCTGATTCGTAGAAATCAAAGAGCTGTCTCAGTATTTCGATTCCGGCTGCATCGAAATTGTACGTGGAAAATTCCACTTCGTCCCTGAAGTGGATCTGCCCATAGGTGACGTCAGAGTTCCACATGAGGTCATAGACATTGTCTGCCTCCTGCAGGTACATGGCAATTCTTTCCAACCCATAGGTAATCTCCACGGATACAGGATGGACGTCCACGCCGCCTACCTGCTGGAAATATGTGAACTGGGTGATTTCCATGCCGTCCAGCCAGACCTCCCAGCCAAGGCCCCAGGCACCCAGGGTGGGGCTTTCCCAGTCGTCTTCCACGAACCTTATGTCGTGTTCCTGGAGATTGAGACCAAAGGCCTCAAGGCTTCTGAGATAGAGGTCCTGAATATCGCCAGGTGAAGGTTTGAGTATGACCTGGTACTGGTAATAGTGCTGCAGCCTGTTGGGGTTTTGTCCGTATCTGCCGTCGGTAGGGCGTCTTGACGGCTGAACATAGGCCACCCTCCAGGGATCAGGGCCAAGGGAACCGAGAAATGTGGCCGGATGAAAGGTACCGGCCCCTACCTCCATATCGTAGGGCTGGAGCAGAAGGCATCCCTGCTCCTTCCAGTATTTATCCAGTGCAAGAATCATCTCCTGAAAAAACATTGCCGCTCCTTGATCATTTTTTGAGGGTTTTGCCGTCAGACAGTTTTTTTGACGGCCAGCTTTCAGCATGGCAACTGGGGAAAATGATGCAATTGCCGCCTACTTCCGCACCTTCGGGTATTTGTGCCCATTTCCCCACCAGGGTGATACCAGACGACAGGTGCTTGGGATATTCTTGGTTTGGCTGCGAGGCCGAGGGGTTTCCCACCCTGCAGCCAGGGCCGAATTCCACCTTTTTGTCCGAAATGACCTTGTTTATCCTTGCCCCCTGGGAAACCATGCTGTCGTGCATGAGTATGGAGTCGTTGACCTCTGCATCCTTTTCCACTACGACTCCGGGAGAAAGTACGGAATTATTGACTCTTCCCCGTATTACGCAGCCGGCAGATATGGCAGAATGGGAGATCCGGGCAGTAGGGGCGATATGAGAAGGCGGCCGGTCATAGGGCAGGGCATCGCTTTCAAGGTTGGTTACTATCCCCCAGGTGGCGGGGTCCAGGAGGCCCTGGGGATTGATGAGGTCCATGTGGGCATCCCAGTAGGCTTGTATAGTCCCTACATCCCTCCAGTACCCTTTGAATTTAAACCCGTATAGATGACCGTCCTTCATTGCACTTGGGAGGATGTGATGACCGAAATCAGTTTCAGAGGTCCTTTTGAGGCAGTCTGTAAGGTAATCGGTGTCAAATACGTATATACCCATGGATGCCAGGTTGGAACGGGCCTTGCGGGGTTTTTCCTCCCAGTCCGCGATCCTTCCGGCTTCATCAAGTATGCCTATGCCGAACTGGGACGTCTGCTCCCAGGGCACGGTCATCATGGCCACTGTCACCTTTGCCCCTATGGACCTGTGGAACTTGACCATTTCCTTGTAATCCATGTAATAAACGTGGTCGCCGGAAAGGATGAGGACCTGCTCCGATGGCCTGGACTCTATGAAATCCAGGTTCTGCCTGACAGCATCTGCAGTGCCCTTGTACCAGTCCGAGTCTTCCTCCCCGGTTCGCGGAGGAAGTATTTTTACTTCCCTTGTCCTGCCGGCCAAGTCCCAGGCCGCGCCGTCTCCGATATGGCTCATGAGGGAAAGGGGTTTGTATTGAGTGAGTACTGCCACCCTGGTCATGTCTGAATTCATGACATTTGAAAGGGCGAAGTCTATAATGCGGTAAATACCCCCAAAGGGAACAGCCGGCTTGGCCCGGTGCCTGACAAGTATGTTAAGTCTGGAGCCGACTCCTCCGGCCAGTATCATAGCAAGAGTGTTCCGCATCAATTTTTACCCCGGGTCTGTCTTACGTTAAACATTTTTCTTGTCCTGACTCAGATACTCGTTGAGGGTTACCTCGGCATTTTTAAGTGCACATAGTTCACCGCACATGGAACAGCCCTTTCTGCTCAGGGACCGCCTTGATTCGAGTATCTTTCTTGCATCTTCAGGGAACAGCAGGTTTTTGAAGAGTTCATTCCACTTGAAATCTCTCCGGTCCATGCTGATTTTTTTGTCAGTCTGGTCTGCCTTTCCTTTCAGCTTTACAACGTCCCCTATATGGGCTGCCAGCCGGGCCACCTTAACACCTACTGCAACATCCTCTTCGTTGGGCAGGGCCAGGTGTTCTGCCGGGGTTATATAGCATATCAGGTCTGCTCCGTACATGGATGACTGGGCGGCTCCTATGGCAGCTGTAACATGATCCCACCCGGCACCGACATCAGTGGGCAGGGGGCCGAGCATGTAATACGGCGCATTTGCCGACATCTTCTTCTGCAGGATGATGTTTGCCTCTATCTCATCCAGGGGCACATGGCCCGGGCCCTCAACCATGGCCTGGCAGCCGTTGTTCCTGGCGATTTCACAGAGTTCGCAGTTCAGGATGAGCTCGGCCATTTGGGCCCGGTCAAGGGAATCGTGGATGGCACCTGCCCTGATGCCGTTTCCCAGGCTAAGGACCGTATCATATTTTTTCAGTATATCACATACCCTGTCAAAATGTTCAAACAGTGGATTTTCCCTGTGGTTTTTCATCATCCACTGGATCATCAGGGTGCCTCCCTTTGAACACAAGCCCCCGTACCGGTAGCCCTGTTTCTTCATCCTCTCAATGGTAAAGAGGTTGATCCCGCAGTGGATTGCCATGAAAGCTATGCCGTCGCTGCACTGTTTTTCAATAAGGTCAAACAGGAATTCAGGATCCATCTTGGAAGGGTCCCTGTGCTTCCTGATGGTCTCGCAAAAGGCCTGGTAGAGGGGAACATTTCCCACAGGCAGGGACACAGCCTGGAGTACCTGGCGCCTGACTTCATCGAGGTCTCCGGCTGCCGAGAGCTCCATAAGGGTGTCGGCGCCGTGCTTTTCGGCAATAACAGCCTTCCTGACCTCGTGGTCGATGTCGCAAACGTCTGTGGATGTGCCTATGGATGCGTTTATCTTGGTCCTGAGCCCTGAGCCGATCCCAACGGTTTTTCGTTCCCGGAACCTGCCCTTGAGTATGATAATCTGACCTTTTTCTGTTCTCTGTCTGACCAGTTCTGGCGCAATATCCTCTGCCTGGGAGATCTCTTTCATTTCCGCTGTTACTACACCGTTGAGGGCCTCTTGCAACTGGTTCACTATCTGGATTCTCCTTTCAAAGCGGTGGAAAGATTGGAAACTTTCAGCACCCTGCCGACGTGATAGGGCCGGGCTTAAAGACTGGGTATTCTAACTTTTAAACACAGGGTTGAAAAGTATATAACTGAAAATGCGTCCTTGTACCTCTTGAACCAGTTTTTTAATCAGCCCGTATGCTTATCTTTTTATCCTGGAAGGTTTGATTCATAATGGCCATCCATGATAAAAATAGCCCGGGAGGAGTTTGCAGCATGAAAAGGCCTGTCGTGTTTTCCATAGCCGGTTCTGACCCGGGAGGCGGTGCAGGAATTCAGCAGGACCTGAAGGTACTCAGCGTGCTCGGGGTATTCGGCTGTGCTGCCGTAACCGCACTTACTGTCCAGAACACCAGGGGAGTGAAGGCGGTATATCCTGTTTCCGGCAGCCTCTTGAAGGAACAGGTTCAGGCCGTTATGGAAGATATACGCCCCCCGGTGGTAAAAACAGGTATGCTTTCCACCAGGGAAAACGTACAGGCCCTTGTGGACATACTCGCTGAATACAGCGACGTATTTGTTGTGGCTGACCCTGTCATGGTGTCCAAGAACGGCAGATCCCTTCTGGAAGATGATGCCCTGACGGTTTATATGGAAAGATTCTTTCCCCTCATAGATCTTATCACGCCTAATATCCCGGAATGTGCTCGCTTTACAGGCCTTTCCCCGTCAGATCCGCAGTTTTTTGAAAAGGCCCCCTTGAAACTTTACTCGCTCATGACAACTGCTCGCCTTCTTGAAAAGAAAGATCCTGCCGTACTCCTGAAGGGAGGTCATGATACACATGCACAGATTTGTACCGATGTGCTGTATGCACAAGGCCGGTTTCATGTATTTGAATCCCAAAGGCTTTTCAACAGGCATACCCATGGTACCGGCTGCACTCTGTCCTCAGCCGTTGCGGCTTTTATTGCCCGTGGAAACAGCCTGATAGATGCTGTGGAGAAGGCCAGGCACCTGGTTTACCGAGCCATAAAATCAGGTTTCGCACTGGGGTCCGGCACCGGACCAGTGGACCCTCTGGTTGTTCTGGAAAAAGAACAAGGGGAAAAATAATCTTTACTGAATTTGCATTCAGTATTAAAAGGTGTATTATTTAATATCCCAGACGAAATTCAGATAGTGGATTTCCCTTTTTTCGTGGCAGTTTATATTATTTCCTGCTGGCGGAAATAAAATTTTAATTCACCTAATATCAAGGAGGTTAGAACAATGGCAGTTTATGTACTAGGTCACAAGAGCCCCGATACCGATTCAGTTACGGCCGCAATAGCATTTGCAGAGCTTCAGAAGATGCTCGGCGTTGACGCCGTTCCCTGCATGCAGGGTGAAATGAATCCCGAAACAGAGGTCGTCCTCAAGAAATTCGGTTATGATGCCCCGCAGATCAAGACGGATGTAACCGGCGACCAGTATATGCTTGTAGATCACAGCGATATCAAGCAGGCACCGGACAACTGGGATAAGGGTGAGCTCCTGGCCGTTGTAGACCATCATAAGATCGGCGATGTTACAACCCCCAACCCCATATTTTTCTGTGCAATGCCGGTAGGCTGTACAGGGACAGTCCTTTACTGCCTGTACAAAGATGTTTACAAGAAGGAAATCCCGGCAAACGTGGCCGGACTCATGATGTCAGCCATCCTCAGCGACACGGTACTTTTCAAGTCAGCCACCTGCACCCCTGAAGACAAGGAAGCTGCAGAAGCCCTTGCAAAGATTGCGGGTATCGACGACATGATGGCCTGGGGCATGGAAATGGCCAAGGCCAAGAGCGCAGTTGAGGGTGTTTCTCCCAGGGATCTCGTATTCCGCGACTACAAGGATTTCGACATGAGCGGAAAGGCCATCGGCATTGGACAGCTGGAGCTGGTATCCCTTGACCTGGTAGACAAGATCAGGGACGATCTCTATGCAGAGCTGGAAAAGATCAAGGCCGAAAAGAATGCCCACAGTATCTTCCTGATGCTCACTGATATCATGAAGGAAGGCACAGACCTCATGGCCGTTACCGATGACCCGTCTATTATTGAAAAGGCCTTTGGTGCAAAACTGGAAGGAAAGACCGTATGGCTTCCCGGCGTAATGAGCCGCAAGAAGCAGATGGTTCCAAACCTTGAAAAGGCTTGTGCATCCTAATTCTGGACGGTATTTAAATAATCTGAGGCCGGTCTTTTGAGCCGGCCTTTTTTATTGTTCACTCTCTTAAAAATTCAGGTCAGGATGTTATAATAGCTATCCCAAATCCCTTTATTAAGAAAAGGAGGTGAAATTTATGACCCCTGAATCCGATGCACTTTTCACCGATGGTCAGTTTAAATTAATGGATGGAGAGTACGATGAGTCCATCGCCATCTTTACCAGGGTTATCGAGTTGGAACCAGGGTTTGCCAGGGCCTTCCAGGCCAGGGCCATTGCCCACCTTAAAAAGGGGCATAACAAGGAGGCCATGGAAGATATCGAGGCAGCAATAAAGATAGAACCGGAGAACCACAGATTTCATTACCACAAGGGGGCAATTCACCTCAAGAACGAGGAAATTGATGAAGCAGTAGAGGCCCTCTCCAGGGCCATAGATCTGGCCCCGCAATATGCCCCCGCCTATTTTCTCAGAAGTGAGGCATTTGACAAACTGGGAGAAGAGGATGCGGCCATTTCTGATTTCAACAAGGCGGATATGCTGAGGAAGGAACAGGCAGCCGCCAGCAAGGTAGTCGATTTCTGGAGATAGCCCCTCAATAAACTGAAGGCAGTCATCTGAATTATCTTAAAAAAGCCCTTTTCTCAGGCATTTGAAGTACATAATTTGAATTTAAGAGGCCTCTGCTGTTTGCAGGGGCTTTTTTTAATAGTGCCACATCAGGGTGAAATACGCGGTAAAGGGATTGGTATTGATGTCGCTGAATTTTCCTGGAACGGAGTATTTACGATCAAACAGGTTTTTTATGGAGACCTGTGCATCCAGGCCGTTCAGCACCAGATTGCTGTAGGTCGCAGTCAGGTCAGTAATCCATTTAGGCGTGCTGGAGTATGATATTGTGCCCTTGTCGTAATAGTTGATGGTGGAACTTGCGTATTTAAGCTTGGCCGAAAGGTTCAGATGTTCCAACATGCTGAAATCTGCCCCCAAGTTGAAAAGTTCCCGAGGACCAGTGTCAAATGGGGTCTCCCACTTAGAATAGTATGGTTTAAGGGAACCATCAGGTTCAATTATGATATAATCCATGGTTTTGTAGCTTTCCTTGTCCCCGTAATCGCCAAAAAAGGTACCGTTCCCCCAGAGTGTAAGCCAGGGCATGGGTGTCCAGCGTGCGTTGATTTCTATGCCGTAGATATTGTGGGAGCCCGGCTTTGACAGGCCGCCGTGAGGGTCTTCGTTTACGTGGTGCCTGATCCTGTTCCAGAAGGCGGTTGAATTTAGATGCAGGTTTTTGAATGGATTCCATGAGACATCAAGGCTGAGATTTCTTATCTCCTCTGGTTTTAGATCGTCTCTTTGGACCAGCTGCCTGTTGTAAGGCGTGCGGTAGGCAGAACCCAGAACCAGCTTGGTGAGCCACTGACTGGTTGGTTTCCACCTGGCACCTGTATTGAACGAAAAGGTATCGTCATACTGGTTGTGGCTGTCGAACCTGAGGCCGGCCCACAATTCTACAGACTTCCAACGCCTCCTGAGCTGGCCGTAGAACGACAGCAGATGCGTATTGAAGTCTTCCTGGTTGATAATGGGCGCAAACAGTCCGTTTCCAGGCTGGAGGTAGTCGGGCAGGAAGCTTTTTGACGTTACGGCCCCTGTGATCTCATTGTACCTGTAAGAGGTGCCCAGGGTGATGAGACCCTGGGAATTCCAGAGTTTCCTGTCGAAAAAGAGCTCGCCATGGTAAATGTGACTCTTTGAGTGCCAGGAAACATCCACCAGCTGTTCATCGTATGGAATCTCTGAATAATAGGAGTTGAAACGAAGGTTGTTCAGGCCGAAGCCCTTTTTGGCTTCAAGCCGAATGAACCTGAATGGTGTTTTTTTCTTGGCAGCCCAGAGCTTGTCCGAATTCATCTCACCGACAACGTATCTGTCAGTCATTTCAGACCAGCGGCCTGAAAGCCTGAGCCACTGTTTCCACGAGAGGTTGAAGACGGTTTCAATATATTTGGAATCGTCAATTGTCCCATTTCCTCTCCGGTACTGCCTGGGACATGCCTGGTTGTCACTGCATTCAAGTACATTGTACCCGGTGGAATATTTCTGGTTTTGCGTAGCGCTTACTGCTAGAAATCCTTCCCAGAGTCCGTAGTTTTTACCCAGGGCCACAGTGAAGTGGCCTGAATGGTTAGGCGTGCCTCCGCGGAGCTTGACGTCTATCCCATCAATATCTCTGCCTTCAAGGGGCACAAGATTGACCACTCCTGCATATGCATCAGGACCCCAGAGTACAGAGGCCGGCCCCTTTATTATCTCTATGCGCTTGGTGAAATCCAGGCTCATTTCCTCGTCCATGGGAAAGATGGATTTTGTGTTGTCTGAGGTCATGGGTACTGAATCGTACAGAAATAAAAAGCTGTCCGGTATGCCTCTGAAATAAGGCTGTTTTCCCCATTCCTTCTGAGCCATGTAAAAGCCCGGCACCATGGAAAGGGCCTCTCCCAGGTTTCTCAGTCCGTATTGCCTGATTCTTTTGCGATCTATGATGGAAACAACTGCAGGGGCGTCTTCCGGGGTTTCAGGGTGTTTGGAGGCGCTGGTAACCACTGAAATATCCTCTCCCACAAACAGCAGCCTGGTAGGGACGGCAAGGGAAGTCCCCGATGCCCATGCCAAGAAAACCAGGATTGCGGCAAGGCACAGGGCACACCTGGAAAACGAAGTCTTATTTATCCCCCGGAATGGTTTCAAGTGCCTTCCTCCAGTTGCTTGACTCTGGTCCTGAATTTAGACCTGGTAAGCCCAAGAAGCCTGGCCGCTGCACTCTGATTGTTGCCTGTCAGCTGCAGGGCCTGTTTTATAAGATCCTTTTCAAGGGCCTCCAGGTCCAGCCCGTCCTGGTCCAGCTTCAGCCTGCCGGACTGCTCCTTTATTTCCATGCCGGTTTTCAAGAATTCCAGGTGTTCAGCAGTCACAGGCGGCAGTCCGGCAAGTATTATGGCGCGCTCCATGGTATTTGCAAGCTCCCTTATATTCCCAGGCCAGCTGTAATTCATCAGTATCTTTTTTGCTCCCTGTGTCAGAAGCTGCTGGTCTTCCTCAGGCACGGAATCCACGAACTTCCTGATAAAGTATTCCGCAAGTGGAATTATGGCCTCTTTGCGCTTACGAAGCGGAGGAATATGTATGGGAAACACGTTTATTCTATAATAGAGGTCTTCCCTGAAATCCCCCTCCTTAACAAGCTTTTCCAGGTCCTGGTTGGTGGCGCAGATTACACGGACATCCACCTTGATGGATTCGTTGCCGCCTACCCTCTGAATGGTCCTTTCCTGCAGGGCCCTCAGGAGCTTTGCCTGTGCTTCTACCGGCAGGTCTCCTATTTCATCCAGGAACAGGGTTCCCCCTGATGCATATTCAAAAAGTCCCTGCTTTGACCTTTCAGCCCCGGTAAATGCCCCCTTTTCGTGGCCGAAGAGCGTACTTTGGACCAGGGTATCCGTAATGGCTGCGCAGTTGATGGCCACAAACCTGCCCTTGGCCCTGGGACTGTGGTCATGTATAAATCTTGCCACGATTTCCTTGCCCGTGCCGGATTCTCCCGTGATGAGAACAGTGGTATCGGATTTGACTGCAACCTTCGAGGCTATGTCCATAACCCTGTGCATGGCCTTTGAAACGCACACGATCTCCCCTTTTTGGGTCAGTCTCTTGAGCTCTCTTTTTAGCTTGATATTTTCCCTGAGGATTCGTGATACACCTGCTGCCTTTTCTACTGCAAGGATTATCCTTTCTTCTTCGAAGGGTTTTGTAATGTAGTCCACTGCACCCTTTTTCATGGCTTCCACTGCAGAATCTATGGTACCGAATGCAGTAATCACTACAACGGGCACGGGTATTTCCATTTTCCTTATGTTTTCAAGCAGTTCAAACCCGTCCATTTCCGGCATGCGGATATCGCTTATGACAACATCAAATGCCCCTTTTTCCAGCAATTCCAGGGCCTCCAAGCCGCTGCCTGCCTCGCAGATGCCATGCCCTTTCCTGGAGAGCATGATCCCGAGTATGTGTCTTATCTTTTTTTCATCATCAACAATGAGGATATGTGCCATGTTTTTATATCTTCTCAGCCCAGAATGATTTCAAAAGTAGTGCCCTGTGGTTCATTTGCATGTACAGCAAGCTGACCCATGTGGGCCTCTAAAATCCTCTTGGCAAAGGCCAGCCCCAGTCCGGTCCCCTTTACCTTGGTGGTAAAAAACGGTTCGAAGATCCTTGCAAGGTCTTCCCGGCCTATCCCCGGCCCTTGATCGGTGATCCGGATGGAGATTTCGCCTCCGGTCCTTGCAACAGAAATATCTACAGACTGCCCGGGTTTTGACGCCTCGCAGGCATTTTTGATAATGTTGGAGATGGCCCTGGACAAAAGATCAGCGTCTGCTTCCAGTGTGAGTTCTGAGGGCTGCCCGAGAACGCTGCACTTTATGTTTATACCCTTTGGTTTCCATTCCAGGTTCATCCTTTCTGAAACATCCGTGATGAGTTCATCAAGGTGTACGGTGCTGAAGGAAAGGGGCTTGGGCCTAGAAAATTCAAGGAATTCCTGGATCAGCCTGTTGAGGCCCATGACTTCGTCTTCCACATAGGCGATCATGGTTTCCCTGGTTTCTGGGTCGATATCAGGCTTTTTCAGTATATCCAATGCACCCTTGATGATCCCCAGGGGATTTTTCACTTCATGGGCAACTGTTACAGCGAAATGTCCGATTTCTGCCAGGCTTTTCTGCTGTATGAGCTGCTGGTATGTTTGTTCAAGGTCCTTTCTGCTCTGTTTAAGGGCCTCTGTCATGGTGTTGAAGGCCCTGGCCAGTTTCCTGGTCTCAGGCAGGGTGCCCTCTGCCAGCCTGACTTCAAGATTGCCCTGCGCTACGTCCTGTGCCGCTTCTATCAGCTGTTCCAGTGGGGCTGTTAGGGATTTGCTGAATACGAGAAAGGTGATTATGCCGCCTGCTGCGATGAACAGGGTTACCGCTCCATAGCGCAGGTGCAGTTCATGTGAAAGCTGCTCGATCCCTGTGGTGTTATAGTATATCCTTACAGTGCCCAGGGTCTTCTGCCCTGAACTGGCAGTTCCGAATGCCAGGTTTTCAGACTGGGTGGTGAGCATCACAGGGGTCTGAACCATGCCGTGGCCCGGCTTCTCGGAGACCTGGGCCTTGGCGAGTATATCACCCCTGCTTGATTTTATTATGACCCTGATCACGTCTTCTTCCTTAAGGAGGTTGGCTGCAAGTCTTTGGAGCATCTGCCTGTCATCCAGGAGTATTCCGAGCTCGCAGTTGGCTGCCAGATATTTGGCAAGAAAATCCATCCTGTCCCTGAACCTGATCAGGAGAAAATCCTCGGACAGTCTGCTCCCCATGAAACCGAGGGTGATGGTGGTCAGAATTGTAAGGACTACTATGCCGATGGCCAGCCTCTGCTGAAAATTGAGATCATTCATGAAAAAAAGCCTAGCTGCCATGGATGAGCCCTCCCGGACTTTTTGACCACCTGGCGGGATTTTTGGCCTTTAGAAGCTCAAAGACCTTTTCATTCCATTCAATCTTTACAGGCGGCGGAAGAAGCCTGCATTTCTTTCCTGCAATAAAATCCTCCAGGAGCTGGGCTGCCCTGGTGCCCACCATTCGGTAATCAATGGTAAACGCAATAAGGGCACCGGTTTCATAGAAGAAATGGTTGTATCCTATAACTGCCACAGCCTTTAAAAGCGCCTGCTTGGTCAGGTGTGTGACAATCTTTTCTGAAATTACCGTTGAATCCGGTATGAAAAGAAGAATATCGATATTATCCATTTCAGGTTTCAGCCTTTTCATGATCTCATCAGATCCGGATACAGGAAGGGGGATAAGCCTCAGCCCAGCCTGTCTGCATGCTCGTTCAGCCTCGGAAATGACATCCGCGTTTTCCACGGGATTGTAGAGTATAGCCAGGCTCTTTCCCCTGCCGAGGCGCTCTGCTGTTTTTGAAATTTGGAAAAAAACGGGAACCCTGAGATCTATACCACATGGATCTGCCTGGGGAATGAGTTTCTTGATATCCAGGGTCATGATTGCCATGCGAACAGGGATTTTGGCCGGGTCCGAATAGATAAGTTTTGCTGCCTCAGGGCCTATGGCAACAACTGCATCCAGGCTGCCTGTCTTGAGATAGTGCCTGGCAAGCTCGCGGTTTTCATCCAGATAAATAACCAGAAGCTCCCTGCTGGTTTCAGTCTTAAATCCTTCCAGGGCCTCGAGATAGGGGCGGATTTTTGAAGAGACGAATACTCCGGTCAGGCCAGTTTCTGCAGCGGCAGGCCCGGCCAGAAAGATGATAAATGCAGAAAAAAGTATGAGAAAGACCTTGAAAGAAGGTCTATTTCCCTGCATTTTTTATGGCCCAGCTGACTTGTCTCAAGAAACCTCTTACCATCTTTACATCTTTGGCCGTGATGTTCTTTCCATTGAACAGGCGCCTTGCATTACGCATCCAGTAGGCAGGAGTCTGTTTTTGGAAGAGCCCTATCTGCTCAAACACCCCGTGCAGGTGATTATACATTCCCTCCATTTCCCTGAAACTTGCAGGACGCGGTCTGGGGACCACCTGGCAGGAGGATTTTGCCATGAAGATTTCATAACATAAAATCATTACACTTTGTGCAAGATTTATGGAAGAAAATTTGCTAGTGGGAATCAGTACCACGCTGCTGCAAAGATCTAATTCTTCGTTCTTAAGACCCCACTTTTCCGATCCGAAAAGGAGCCCGGTTCGAATCTCAGGGTTGAAGGATGCGATTTTTGCAGCTATCTCTCCGGGAAAATGCGTAGGCCGTCTCTTTCTGCCTGTCCTGGCAGTAGTGCCTGCAATGAAATGAAGATCCTGCAGGGCTTCCGGAAGCTCTTGATAAATCTTCATTTGCTCAACTATGTCCAAGGCCTCGTGAGTTGCCATCTTGTGGATCTTTCCCATGTCGAGACGTTCCGGATTTACCAGCCGAAGTGAACTTATCCCCATATTTTTACAGCATCTTGCTGCTGCACCGATGTTTTCGGGATATCTGGGATTATTCAAAATGACGGTGATGTTGGTGATATCAGGCTCGTTCATGGGCTGATTGCAGGAAATCCCAGTGAAATTTTTCGTATAGGCATCACGGCTGATAATATACCATAAATAAATGGACTACAGCAGGGGCAGGTAAACCGGCTGAAACGGATAAAATATTTCTGAAGTCAAAAGCCGCCAAGAGGGTCTTTCCCTCTTGTCACTCCGGCTTTTAGTACTGTTTAGTCTCGGACTGTTTCTTTAGTGCGAGCATTCCCATTTTATCCCACCATTTGTGCCACTGGCAAGGAAGGGGTATTTCTTGAAAGGTTTCACCACAAGGAAGCCAACTTCAGCCGCAGTGAAGCCGCTGAGATTGGCGATGTCTGTATTCGAGAAGAATTTCAAATCTGCACAGCGGCTTGGTGAACCTTGAAAGAAATGCACCGATTCTTGCCATTCCTCATACAGAGACAAAATGGGAATGCTCCCATTGCTTTTTTAAAGCACGGATTCTTCAACCTTTTTCAGGCATTCAAAGAATATCTTGTAACGATTCTCTTTTTCTGCAAGAAACTCGGGAAGCATTCTTTGAAGATTGTTCAGATCCATTGGGCTTAGCGTAACGTCGACGCCTTTTGAAAAGGCTTCCAGGAAGTCGTATCTGTTTCCTGCCAGATGGATATAGATGATGGTAATCTGTCTTCTGATCTTAGGGGCGAGATTATTGAAATAGTCCAGGACCTCCAGAAGTGGCTTTTCCGGGTCAGGGCCTTTTTGATAGATCAGTACCACGTCGAATACGTTGTACCGAAAATAATGGCGTGCATCTTCCCTGTTGTTTATGGTCCTGACCTCAAAACCCATGTTGCTGATATTTTTTTCCATTTCAAGGCGTGCCTGCACGTCTTCACAGTATATGAGTGCAGTCTTTGTTCCAGGCTCAAAATATTCAGCAGTCTTTGGGGATCCTTGCTGTTCAGCGGCTCCGGCGGGTTCAGAAGGGGGTGGTTTTGGAGCAGCACGGCTGGAATCATCCCTGTTTGAAACAGGCTCTATTTCTATTTTTTGATGGCATCCAGCGCATTTTATGTAGACCTTTTCATTCTCTGGAAGCTTGGATTCATCTATGCGATATCTCTTGCTGCAATTTTTGCAAACTATTTCCATGTCTTTTTACCTGAGTAAAAGTATCAGTACTGGTGAACAAAGTATTCCTCTTCGATCTCCAGGTTTTCGATATCTGTGGTTGCCTCGCCTCGCCGGGCCTTAACCCTGTCAATTCCTTGACGTAGCTTTGCCTTGTTGCTGGCGTAGGCCAGGGCAGTGTCTTCGTCGATAAGGCCTTGGGCGAAAATTTCGACAATATGCTGGTCAAAGGTCTTCATGTCATAAGCTTGGCCGTTTTCTATGATCTCGTAGAAGGTCTTTCCTTCCCTTTCACCGTTAATGATGCTGTCCTTGACCCTCACGTTATTCTGCAATATTTCGAATACTGCCGTGCGTCCTCCCTTTTTTTTGGGAAGAAGCCTTTGGCCGACAACCCATCTTAGTGAATCCGCAAGGCGGAACCGCACCTGTCGTTCTTCCTCTGTGGAAAACATGCCGAGTATCCTGTTGATGGTGTGTCCGGCGCTGACGGTGTGGACGGTGCTGAAGACAAGGTGGCCGGTTTCTGCGGCATTTAGGGCAATTTCCACCGTTTCCCTGTCTCTGATCTCACCCACGAGTATCACGTGGGGAGCCTGACGCAGGGCTGCCCTGAGGCCGTTGGCAAAGGTGTCGAAATCCTGTCCTAGTTCCCGCTGGTTGAAGGTTGCCTTTTGGGGGGTGTGGACGTATTCAACCGGATCCTCCAGGGTAATGACGTGAAGCTGCTCTTTTCTGTTGATTTCATCCAGGATTGCCGCAAGAGAAGTGGTCTTTCCAGTACCTGTGGCACCGGTAAAAAGTATCACGCCGTTTTTTTCCCCGGCCATCTTTTTGAAGCATTCTGGAAGATCCAGCTCGTCGATTGAGGGCACCTTGCTTTCCAGCTTTCTCATTACGATGCTGTAAGTACCCTTTTGGGAAAACACGTTTACACGGAATCTCAGCCCGTTGTCTAATGTATAGGAAAAGTCGCAGGAACCGTGAAGGAAGAGGTCGGCAAGGAGTCTCCTGTTATAGTCAATCAGGCTTAGTGCCAGTTCTTCCGTCTGGTATGGAACAAGCCGTTCGGTGTCAAGCGCGGGTGGCGAGATATGAAGTCTTCCGTCAGCCGCCACCTGGCACGGCCTGCCCACTGTGAAATTCAGGTCTGAAATCCTGGGATGTGATTCGAGCATTTCTTCCAATATCTGGTTCAGTTCGGCCCTTCTCATCTTTAACCCACCTCTGTGAAATCAGCCGGAGCACTCCTGGCATAAGGCTTGAATTTTGCCTTGTCAACGCACTTGGCATAGGCCTCATCGGGATCAATCCATCCTTTCTGCAGCAGCTCCATAATGGCATCGTCCAGGGTCTGCATGCCGAATTTTTTACCCGTCTGCATGGAAGATGGAATCTGGTAGGTCTTGCCCTCCCTGATAAGGTTTCTGACTGCAGGGGTGGCAATCAGGATTTCAAATGCAACGCATCTTCCAGGGACATCGATTCTTTTGAACATTGTCTGCGAAATAACTGCCCGGAGCGCATCTGCAAGGGTGGCCCTGACCTGGGGCTGCTGGTGTGTTGGAAATATCTCGATGACCCTGTCTACAGTTTTGGCAGCGCTTATGGTATGGAGAGTGCCCATGACGAGATGTCCGGTCATTGCCGCCTCTATGGCCAGGGCAATGGTCTCCAGGTCCCTCATTTCACCTACCAGGATGATGTCCGGATCTTCACGAAGGGCCCCTCTGAGCGCTGCACTGAATGACTTGGTATGACTTCCCACCTCCCTGTGGTTTACCAGGCAGCCTTGATGCTCGTGCACGAATTCTATGGGGTCTTCAACCGTTATGATGTGGTCCTTCCTGTTGCGGTTGGCGTGGTCAAGTATTGCTGCAAGGGTGGTTGACTTGCCGCTTCCTGTAGGACCGGTTACCAGTACAAGCCCCCTTGGGAGCATAGCTAGCTTGGTCATAACCTCCGGGAGGCCGAGTTGTTCTGCAGTAAGGATTTTGCTTGGAATCTCCCTGAAAACAGCACCAACCCCGTTTTTCTGCATGAAAAAATTGGCCCTGTACCTGGCCAGACCCGGAATTTCGTAACCGAAATCCACGTCCCCTGTTTCTTCGAAATTCTTGATTTTTTCTTCAGGGGCAATTTCGTAGAGCATGGATTTTAGCTCGTCATTGTCCAGGATTTTGAATTTTACACGCTGCATATCTCCCCTGATGCGTATGACTGGCGGAGAGCCTGCCACCATGTGAAGGTCGGAGCCTCCTTGATCATGGAGCAGTTTGAAGAATGCATCGATTTTTGCCATGGGCTAAAGACCTCCCTTAAAAATGGCTTCCATATTGCTTGCCAAAAAAGATATGAAAAAACGGGTTCCCTGGAAAAAGAGCCCTGATAAATGATATACGTTTGAATCATTACTCTTTATCGGCAAACCTCAAAGGAATAATGAAACAAGGCAGAAACTCATGATTTCCGTAGATCATCCCATAATCGAGCTCAAGGGAGTCGGGAAGAAATACCTTCCTGACATCCTGGCCCTTGAAAACATAGAACTTCAGATATCAAAGGGAGAGTTCGTTTTTTTGACAGGGCCGAGCGGCTCGGGAAAGAGTACGCTCTTGAGGATGCTTTATTGTGCTGAGGAGCCCACCTCCGGGACTGTCACCGTGGACGGAATGGACCTTTCGAGTCTTTCCATCTCACAGGTTCCTCAGCTCAGGAGAAAGGTAGGGGTCATATTCCAGGATTTCAAGCTCCTCTACAACAAGACAGTCTTTGAGAATGTGGCCCTTTCACTGGAGGTCCTGGGACTAAAAAGGAGCCAGCTTGAAAAAAGGGTCAGGCAGGTCATAGAAGGGGTGGGGCTTGGAGACAAGATGCACAGAAAGGCAGTACAGCTGTCGGGAGGAGAGCAGCAAAGGGTTGCCATTGCCAGGGCCGTAGTAAACAGGCCTCCCATCATACTGGCTGATGAGCCCACAGGGAATCTTGACAGGAAGAGGACAAGGGAAGTAGTGGCCCTGATGAACGAACTTAACGCCCGCGGGGCCACCATAATCTTTGCAACCCATGACGACAGCCTTTTTGAACACAGTCACAGGCGGCTTCTCCTCCTGGAGAAGGGAAGGCTGAAGGGGGCCTGAAATGGCATTTGGAATCATTTTCAAGCGGGCTGTCAGGGATTTTCGGCAGAACTTCGTTACCCATATGATGACAACCCTTGTGGTAGGCCTTACCTGCCTGATTTTTGTGTTTTTCAGCCTGTTTTCATTTAATCTTCAACAGGTGGTGGAACGTTTTGGCAGACAGCTTGCTGTTATCGTCTACCTGAAAAAGGATGTGGCCCAGGAGGCTATACCTGCCCTGTACCAGAGGATAGCAGGGCTTGAGGGGATAGAAAGCGTAAAGTTTGTCTCATCCGAAGAGGCATTCAAGCGCCTTGAGAAATTTTTCAAGGACGAAGACGAGGTGCTCCAGGGAGTCGACCCCCTGTTTCTGCCGCCTTCTTTCGAGATTCAGATAAACAGGGCCGTTTACCATATTGACAGGATAAAGACCATTGCCTCGCAGCTGTCCAAATGGCCGGAGGTGGAAAAGGTCCAGTACGGAAGGGCCTGGGTTGACCGCCTGGAGGCATTTTCCCGCGTAGTCAGGGGGGCAGTGGCGGCAAGTGCTGTGATACTTCTCCTTACAGCGGCTTTTGTGGTTTCAAATACCATTAAACTTACGGTTTACGCCCGGCAGGAGGAAATAGAGATCATGAGGCTGGTGGGAGGGACCAGCGGCTTCATCCAGGGTCCCTTTCTCCTGGCAGCGTTCTTCCAGGGCACCATAGGTTCCAGTGCGGCAATAATTCTGAGTTTCCTGGCATATCGTTACATCCTGGGCATGCTGGATTACACGGGTCTTGTGCGTAGTCTCAGCCTTCAGTTTCTTCCATTCGGCTATACCCTGCTGTTTGTCCTTGCAAGTGGCCTTTTCTGCGTGGCAGGGACGGCAGTGGCACTCAGGAGGTTTCTGCGCCTGTGAGAGGGAAAATTCTATTAGCCTGCCTTCCTGTTTTCCTTTGCGGATACTTGTCGTTTCTATCTATATCCTGGGCACAAAATGAAATTCTCGACCAGGAACTGTCTTCCAAGACGCAACAACTGAAATCAATAGAAAAGGCCATCAGCAAAAAAAGATCAAAGAAGAGGCGGATTGCAAAGACTCAGCAGGACATACTCTCTGAGATTCAGGGTCTGGATCAAAGGATAGCCTCCCAGTGGGAAAGCCTGCAGCAGGCCAAAAAAGACTGGACAGCCGCCGAACTTGAACTGGAAAAGACCAGCGATGAACTGGAGAAAACAGTCAGAAAAATAGAATTTCTGAAACATCATACAGAGCTTAGATTCAATGCATTCAGGCAGATGGGAGAGGTGGGCCTTTTGAATGTGTTTTTCGCTGCACAGTCCCTGCCCGATCTTCTTTCCAGACAGGAATTCCTGAAAATGATACTGGATGAAGACCGTGCAAAAAGAAAGGAGTATCTGGAGACAATAGAGAATCTTTCGGTGAAGCAGGCAGAATTAAAGAAAAGGCAGGATCTTCTCAAGGCCATGTCTGAACGCATGGAAAAGGAGAGCCTGCTTCTTGAGAAAAGAAAAGGGGAAAAGGAAGAATATCTGGCCACGCTGAAAAAGGAGAGCAGGCGCTATTCTGCCATGATTTCCCAGCTTCAGAGGGCAAGAAAGAATCTGAAAAAGGTAGTGGATGAACTTGCATTAAAGGCTAAGTCTGCGGAAAGGGCCGTGGAGCCTGTTTCAAAGGAAAACCAGTTCGATTTCAGAGCGCAGAAGGGCAGTCTCAATCTTCCTGCGCCCGGCAGGGTCATCTCCTTTAAATCGCGAAAGAAGATCCCTGGTATTGCGGTTTCCTGTCCATGGGGAACCCAGATAAGGGCGATCTTTGATGGCCGCGTGGTTTACAATGATTCTCTTCCTGGTTACGGCAAGGTCCTGATAATAGATCACGGCAAGGGGTATATGAGCATGGTTGCTCAGGGCCAGAGCTTTTCAAAGGATGTGGGCACCGAGGTGGCAGAAGGAGAAGTCATCGGGATATCCGGGGGCGGTCCATGGATATCCGAGGGCATCTACATAGAAATACGTCAAAACGGCCGACAGCTTCGACCTCTTTCCTGGTTTGATCTAAGAGGTATTGAAATAGAAAAGAGATAGGTTATTCTGCTGACATCAAAAAACTCGGTATCTGTTCAGGATGGATGCAAAAGTCAGTGGATTAGAGGTCGTATAATGGGCAAGAACACAACAAGAAGGTTTCCAGGTTATTACGCGGTCCTTTTTCTTTTTTTCGTGGCATCGGTTATTGGTTTTTACCTGGTAAGAAACCAGCTGGCTGTGGCCAAGGAAGACAATACCTATCATCAGCTCAAATTGTTTACCCAGGTCCTGGATTTGGTGGAAAGGGATTATGTGGAGCCTGTTGAGCCGCAGAAGCTCATATATGGTGCCATCCAAGGCATGCTCAGTTCTCTGGACCCTCATTCTTCCTTCATGAAGCCTGAAGACTTCAAGGAACTCCAGGTGGAGACCAAAGGCAAGTTCACAGGTATTGGAATAGAAATCACCCTTAAGGACGGTATCCTTACTGTGGTCTCTCCCATTGAGGGTACACCGGCCTTCAAGGCAGGTATCCAGGCAAATGACAAGATCCTCAAGATAAACGGCAAGAGTACCAAGAACATGACCTTGATCCAGGCGGTCAAGCTCCTGAGGGGTCCAAAGGGCACAGAGGTCACGGTTTCCATTTATCGAGAGGGCTGGTCCCAGCTCAAGGATATCAAGCTGATAAGAGATGTTATCCCCATAAAGAGTGTGAAATCCAAGATGCTGGAAGACGGCTACGGATATGTGCGCATAACGAATTTCCAGGCCAAGACCAGCACAGAGCTCGACAAGGCACTGAAAACCCTGGAAGGCAAGAAGGGACTCAAGGGCTTGGTGCTGGATCTCAGGAACAATCCCGGCGGACTCCTGGATCAGGCCGTCAAGGTCAGCGATGAATTCCTGGAATCCGGGCTCATAGTATATACTGACGGCAGGATTGAAGATCAAAAGATGCGTTTTACTGCCAAACCAAACAAGGTTCACCATGACTATCCCATTGTAGTACTGGTAAACGGGGGTAGTGCCAGTGCATCTGAAATTGTCGCGGGAGCCCTGCAGGATAACAAGAGGGCAATTATTGCAGGGACCCAGACCTTCGGCAAGGGTTCTGTTCAGACAATAATCCCCCTGGAAGGCGGGGCTGCAGTGCGTCTTACAACGGCAAGGTACTATACTCCCAGCGGACGCTCTATTCAGGCAAAGGGGATTACTCCTGACATCATTGTTCCATTTCTGATCCCTGAAAAGGAAAAGGAAGCCAAGAATGTCTTTCATTTCCTGAAGGAAAAGGACCTGGAAGGCCATTTGAAGGGCGATGGCGAGGAGGGAAAGGAAAAGGAAAGAAAGAAATCCGGTAAGGATTCCGAGGCGGATAAGAGTGCAGAAAAGCAGCTGAAAAATGACAATCAGCTCAGAGAGGCCCTGCGAATATTAAAGGCCTGGGGAATATTTGCCGAGATGAGGCCTTCGTGCGCAAAATAGCGTTGCTGACCGGGTAAGTGCCTACCAGGAAAAAAACTTCAGGGGCCAGGCGCAGAAAGGGCAGCCCGGAGAGATTTCCCGGGCTTTTAAGGAATTTACTGTTACTGGCACTAATTGCCTTGCCCCTTGCTCTCTTGTATCTCCTGCCCTTTGCAGGAAAAAATGTCAGGGTGGAACGACCTCCCTTTGAAAATTTTTCTCCTGCACCACGAGCACCTTTTAAGAAGCCGGGGCCTGCCGGGCCGCATCAAAGGCCGCCTCGTGCCCCGATGCTGGCCATATTGATAGATGATATGGGATACGATGCTGCATTGGACAGGCAGTTTATAGACATCCAGGCACCGCTTTCCTTTGCCTTTCTCCCCTTTGCACCCAATACAGAGATCCTTGCAGGGTATGCTGAAAAAAAGGGTAAAGATGTCCTGGTTCACATTCCAATGGAACCTGAAAACAAGAAATTGAATCCCGGCCGGGGGGTGCTAACCCTTGCCATGGATTTTGATTCTCTGGTGGAAACCCTGAAGGCAGATCTGGCAGCGGTTCCCGGGGCTGTAGGGGCAAATAATCATATGGGCTCCAGGTTTACCAAGGACAAAAAGGCCATGGAGATTGTTATGGCCTGCCTCAAGGATCGCGGTCTTTTTTTCCTGGACAGCCGTACTACCAAGGACACTGTTGCCTTTGATGTTGCAAGGCAGATGGGGCTGCCCTGCGCCCAACGATCTGTTTTCCTTGACCATACCCCTTCCAGGGAAGCCATAGGCCGGGAGATAAGGCGAAGTTTGAATCTGGCAAAAAAACACGGCCTTTGCGTTGCAATCGGCCATCCCAGCAGGCTTACGTACCAGGTATTGTACAGGGCGATACCTCTTATGAGAAAGGAGGTACGCCTTGTCCCGGTTCACAGGCTGGTGCGATAAACCCGGCCGTCTATCAGGTGATCATGCTGCCAGCCGGGAAGTAGAATCAGCAGTTGCAGCCAGCTGGTCATCCAGTTGCTTCAGGGTGACGGCAAGCTCGCTGCAATGTCTGGGAAGATGTATTTCCATGAAATGGGCATCGGCCCTGCCCCATGTCCTGTGGAAATCCATCAGGGGGGAATATACTTGCAGCAGTTCCCTGTCATTCAGGTCTTTCAGCAGGTGCATCAGTTCATGCACAGGAAGGCGCAGGTTCTTTTCTTTCATCAATGTTGCTAGCCCGGCAAAGAAACCAGTGACAGCAGGTTTTATGAATTTTGAGTCTGCAAAAAGGTATCTTCCAGTACCGTTTGTTCGATCTATGCGGATAATCAATGTTATATCCAGGAAGAGGTAGAGAAGGGTAACAAGGAGGTTTGCTGCTGGGCCGAAACCTTGAACTGCCTCTGGGATATTTTGGTATTCCCTTACAGTGGTAAGCCTTGCGGAAAGTTGTCTGCAGCCGTCCAGACGGATGATAAAATCACCTGCGGCGTTGCTCCAAAGACATATCTGGCTGAGATCCCCGGGATCAAAATAGTAGGATAGAATTCCTGCTATCTTTTCAAAGAGCCTCGGTTCCAATTGGTCTGGCCTTGGCAGCGGACATGTTCCGTGCCCGGGCTTCCACATCACCACACGGCAACTGTCATTTCTGATAGGACAGATGAAATGCCATTCATGGAAATCCTCAAGCCACTCCATTATGGATATGGTGGCAGTAATTGCATTTCTGCCTTGCCCGATTTTTTTGTCGCATATAAAATACGGCCGCGGCACCAGCTTGATCTGTCGGCTGTCCCACAGGTAAGAAAGGTTTCGATGATCCCTTTTCAGGACTTTTCTTGCCGTGGTTTCAAATGCCGTTATAACCGCCAGGACTATTTGTCCGCAGTTGCGCCAGAAAAGACATGCCCTGGCCACGTGGTAAAGGCTTCCGCATTTTTCGCTTGTTATATAAAGCCGGTTCGGCCTGAAGCTTTGCTGATTCTTTTGACCTGTACCTGAAAAATGGAACAGGTTTTCGGACTGTTCCAGGATCGTTTCAGAAAGGATGTTGAAATAATCAATGAGTTCAGGGGCGCGGCCGGATATCTTGGTGCCCGTTTTTATTTCAGTGCCCAGGAGGTTTTCAGTCGGTGGCATATCGCCTGACGGAGTGCTGAAGAGGTATTTAATCCTTGTCATGGCCTTATATTCCCTGGGTCTCTAAAAGGATTTGAGCTGGTTATGGCAGGTCAGTACATCCGAATATCAAAGACGCCTTTTTTAAGACTGGTTTTTTAGACCGATATTAACTATTTTGAAATTATACTACAGTTTGATTTCATGGTGAACATGAGAAAATTGAAAAGGGAGCATTCCCAGTTTGTTCCTGGACGAGGAATGGCAAGGAAGGTGCATTTCTTTCAAGGTTCACCAAGCCGCTGTGCAAGTTTCAAATTCTTCTCGAATACAGACACCGCCAATCTCAGCGGCTTGAATGCGGCTGAAGTTGGCTTCCTTGTGGTGAAACCTTTCAAGAAACACGCCTTCCTTGCCAGTGGCATAAATGGAGGAAAACTGGGAATGCTCCCATTGAAAAAGAGGAAAGCCAAGTGAAATACGGACAAAAAGCCATAAGCGAGGCTGCTCTTGAACCCTGGCCAAATCCAAGCAAGGAGAGGGATTACCTGGTGGAAATCAGCTTTCCCGAATTCACCTGCCTCTGCCCAAGGTCGGGTTATCCTGATTTTGCCACTATTTTTGTGAAATATGTTCCTGGAGAATATATTGTGGAGCTGAAGTCCTTGAAACTCTATCTGAATAGTTTCAGGCAGCAGCACATCTCCCATGAGGAGGCAACCAACAGGATATTTGCAGATTTACTCGAGGCTATTCATCCCAAATCTCTGAAGGTCACCGGGGATTTCCATCCCAGGGGGAATGTTCATACCGTGATAACGGTTAAGGAAGGGGATATCTCATGATTCAAGAATGGCCGCGACCTTTTCCTCCAGTTCCTGCTTGTCTATTGGTTTGACGCAGTATTCTTCTGCGCCCAGGGACATGGCCTGGCGGGCAGTATCTATGGTGGGGTAGCCCGTGAGCATCATAGCCTTGATGTCAGGTGCAATCTTCTTTATCTCCTCGAGCACTTCCACCCCTGTCATTTTTTTGAGCTTGATATCAAGTATGGCCAGGTCTACCTTGTTATTTTTGATAAAATCAATGGCCTCCTCTTCCTCGCTGAAGGGAAAGACCTCGTGTCCCTTTTTTTCCAGGATCTTTTTGATAAGAATCCCCGCATCTATCACGTCATCAAGTACAACAATCTTTGCCATTATCTGTACACCCTCCCTTTTGAAAAAGACGCTTGCTCACTCTTTATTTCATCAAGAAGGCTTAATGTCAACATGTTTCAAGTAAGTTATTTTTTTCATTAATGTTTCCTCCATTTCATCAATTTTGGCCCCCACTGTTCTTGTGACCCTGTTTGCAAATGCTGCACAGAATTGGAGGAAATCTCCAAAGGTCTTTATCTCTTCAAAGTCCTCCCTGAGGCTGTCTTCCATCTCCTTGACCAGGAGATAGCCGTTCAATTCCACTTCTGCACGTATGCTGTGAGCTTCGGGAGTGATGACTATCATTCTTATGTCCTTGATTTCCTCAACCAGTGGAAAGCTCTTTATGACCTGTCTGACCTCCTCCTGCAGCTGCTCAGGAGAGGCCTTTTCTATCAGGTATTCCAGATTCTCGCGTATAAGAAAAACCGCTATAACGGCCAGGATGATGCCAACGATAATTGAGCCCATGGAATCCCAGTAATGCCGGCCCGTAAGTTCTGAAAGAACTATGGCAGCAGCCGCGAGTATCAAGCTGAATACCGCAGCCCCGTCTTCCAGGAGGACCGCTAGATTGGCTGTATCACCCTCTTTTTTGTGCTTTAATGCCACAAAAAAGGAATAGCCTTCGGCCAAAAAGGAAACTCCCAGCACGATGAAAGTCCACTTGTTGATGACCAGGCTGTGGGGCTGGAAAAGACTCATGATACCGTGATAAACGGTTACTCCCGCGCCTACGAAGAAAATACCGCAGGCAGATATCAAGCCCCATACAAATCGTTCCTGTCCTCTGCCGAAAGGAAATTCCCTGGAAGGGCCTATCTTGCTCCTTTTAAGGCCTATAAGCAGCAATGACTGATTTGCAGTGTCTGCCAGGGAATGGATGGCTTCGGCCAGCATGGAGGCGCTGCCGCCCAGAATCGCCACGGTAAACTTCATACAGCAGACCACGAAATTTGCAGTAATGGCAACCTTTACTGACTTCATGTAAACTGGTGCTCCTTATTTGTTCCTGTGAAAATGAAACCCGCCGCTCTTCCATTTAAAGGGGGCCAGAGGCCCTGTTAATATTTCTTTTTCCATTGTGCGGCCGTTTTGTTCCGTTCTCAAGATGGTTATTCTGGCCTTTTGACCCCTGCGCATAAAAAACAGTTGCAGTTTGAGATCGTATATATCCTTGATTTTATGGCCGTCAACCGCCTTTAAAACATCGCCCTTCTGGATGCCGCCTGCGGCGGCAGGACTTCCGGGAACAACGTTTTCCACGGTGAGTTTATGCTCTCCTGAAAGCATCACTCCCAGCTTTGCCGTAAAGGGTTCCTCCCTGCTTGGCACAAACAGGAAATGATCAGCCTCCAGAGGGTCGATCTGCCCTGTCTCAGGAAAGAGTACTATGTCCTGCCTGATGTCCGTTAATCTTCTTTTCACCCTGGAGGGAATGCCGTAGCCATAGGCCACGTGTCCACCTCCCACTATGACGATCATCTTCTTTTCAGGGTGTTTGATCAGAAAATCAGCGATGCTTTTGGCCATGGTCTCATCCCAGGCTATCTGGGCCTGGAAAAAGCTGTCAAAATTTTGAAGATTGTCGCTTTGGTGACCCTGGTAGACTCTTCTGAGCATCTGTCTGTAAAGCCGGCTTCCCAGATCGAGCTTTTGCGGGAGATATTTTTTCTCTTCCTCATCAAGACCTTCCATGCCTGAACGGGCTATCTTCTGAGATATTTCCTTGGGCAGGTTCATGGCTATTATAGGTATGCGCTGCTTCTTGCAAAATTCCACTATGGGCCTGTAGAAATGGTAGTTGAACCCCCACCTTTTAAAATATTCGGTCTTTTCAAGAAATTCTCTTTCCGAGATCTTTCCGGCAAGATAATCATCCAGCACCTTCTGGAAGGGCTTTTGAAACATCTCCATGGCAACTGCCAGGGAGGAAGTTCGCCCAAGTTCCTTTAAAATCCTGTACTGTGCTTCATGTATGCCCGGGCTGTCGTGGCGCTCTCCCAGGTATATCACCTTTGCCTGTGTAAGGCTTTGGATTATGGAGGAGGCGTTCTGGATGGCCTTGGATGAAATGCCGCACATGGGACCTTTTATATCCACGCTTATACCCTTTTGGTAGTCGGCCTGTCTCTTTTTCTGGATTTTACCTTGGCTGAATTCCAGAAATGCGTATTTCCCGTAATGGGGAAGCTTGAACATTGCTGAGGTACATTCTGCAGCGGATGAGGCCTTTATTGTACAAGTCACCTGGCTGCTGTTGAACGGATTGTTTCTTAGGGCAACCACCATGCCTCCGGCAGGTTCTGGAACCGCCGGCCCGAGACTCGACAGCTTTCCGGAAGTTTCGCCAAGAACAACGAATGATCCCGTCTTGAACATGGAATGCCTGAGCTGATCCCTGGGTATGGTTTCAAAGCCCCGGGATTTTAGAAAAGAGATAAGGGCAAAGTAGATCCCTTTATCCTTTTCAGCAGGCATGATTACAAACCTTTTTTCAGCCCCGAAGAGCCTGGCAATAGAAGGCGGGAATTCATTGATATCCAGGTCTCTCATTACGTCATATCCTTCATCAAGCACTGCTGAAACAGGTCTTTTTTCAACCGGCATGGTAAGATCTTCCTGTTTTCCCCTTATGGAAAGAACCTTCCTGACCTGTCCCTCGGGGGTAAAAATGGTTAGAGGCACTCTGAGCTCATAGGGATCTTTGTTCTTTTGCCAGATTCTCAGTTTGAGCACAAATCCCCCTTGGCCCTTTTGTTCTGCTTCGGCATCTGTGACCTGGAGTTCTGGTATGTCTTTTCGTTCAAGCCACTGCCTGAAAAAGTATTTCAGATTCCTTCCAGAATGGCTGGAAAAGAGATGCTCCAGGTCCTGCCAGGATGCCTTCTGGAATCTGAATTTGACAGAAAAGTCAGAAACAGCCCTGAAAAATACCTCGTCTCCCACCAGCTGTCTCAGCATGTGAAATGTCATGGCAGCCTTGCCGTATCCAATGGCCTTGGACGGCCTGTCCGTTCTGGTCCTGAAGGCTTTCAGGGGAAAGACATTCTTGCTGTTTACGTAACTTTTGTAATCGCAAAGTATCTGGTGTCTGTATTCGGCTCCCTTCCCCTCCTGCTCCTTGAAGGAGTGATCGGCAAGATATGCTGTCAGGCCTTCGCACCAGTTGCCACTGGAATAATCGACATAGACTGAATTTCCGAACCAGGAATGAAGGATTTCATGCCCAAGGGACGTGTCAAGGACAAAGGGCATGCGGAGTATCTGTTTTCCTATCAAGGTAATGGTGGGAAGGCTGAGGCCCGAGGTGGCAGGGTTTTCAACGATACAGAATCTTTTGAAGGGATAGGGTGAGATCCGGCTGCTGAAAAGCTGTATGAGCGAGGCAGTCTTTTCCAAAAATCTTTTAGCCAGCCCTACATCTTTGTCCAGGAAAAAGGTGGATACAGTAATGCCATTTACAAGTTTTTCTGTTACCTGAAATTTTCCTGCAATCAGGCTGATGGACTCTCTTGGATGTCCAAACTCGAATTTAAAGGTCTCTTTCCAGCCGTCTCTGGTCTGGATCACCCTGTCTGCTTCGGATACTGCGGTAAAGCCCTTTGGAACAGCAACGCTTAATTCGTAGAGTGCCGGCATTGTAAAGGCAGGGCACCAGTTGGACATGAGAAGGATGAAATTGCCCTCTGAAAGATTTCCTCCCATAAATTCCCGTGAACCGGATATTTTACCGTCTTTTCCCAGGGGTTTTTCAAAGAAAATAGTAAGGTGTCTGGATTCATCCCAGGGGACGGGTTTTTTTAAAACAATCCTTTCCCCTTCCACTGAAAAAGGGATCTTAGTTCCATCTGTTTTGACTTCCAAAATTGAGAAATCAGAGACCACGAGATCCCTCAGGGACGATAGTCCGCTTACGTCTGCTGAAGCGAAAAGTATGCCTCTTTTAATGTCCAGTTCGGCCTTAAGCGTCATGACCGGAGTCTTGTGTTTGTCTGTGTTTCCGGCCTGGCACAAGGAAAAGATAGAGGACAGACCAAAAAACAGTAAGACGGTCAAAATGACGATTTTCATGAGTCGTTTTTCTCCATTGGATTTCATGGTCATTTCTAAATCTCAGGATTCTACAAAGCGGCAGATGCGCTGCTTCACTGCCCGGCGTTCAGGAAAGGATCCAGTAGAGGCCTCCTGCCAGGGCCACGCTTGTTACCCTTAATAACTGGCCGGTTACCATGAGCGCTATCCCCACGGCAGGCCTGTAGATTCCCAGATATCTGGGAAGCTGGTGCCTTATTGCCCGTATGGGAGTGGCAATTATGTTTCCAAGGACCAGGGCCGCCACTGTTTGTCTTACGTTGAGCACGCCTTCCTGGAGCATGGCACCTGCTGCCGCAGCACCTGCTGCAAATTCTGCCACGATGCTGAAAACTACCACAGAAACTCCTTCTACGGGAATGACATTTGTTGTTACAAGGTGTTCACTGACATCTTTAAGCATGTCGAAAAGGCCCCAGACCCTGGCAAGCACAACGAGTAAATAGATGGGTACGGTGTAAAGAGCTATGTAAGAAAGTCTCTGGGAAAGGTACTTCCTGAAAAGCACCAGGACCTTCTTTTCCTCTTTGTCTGGTGGTTGCTCCTGGGCATGACTGGTAAGGTGCACGGAGGTATTTTTTTTCAGGAGCATGCGGCCTGCCGTAATCACTGCGGCAGTTCGGAACAAGGCTGCCGTGAAGGTGATGAAAAGATATATGATCCCTGCCTTTCCAACCAGGGGCACTATGATCGAAAGGGTGATTGGCAGGTGCAGAAAATATGAAGGCAGCCCCACATTAAGCAGTGCAGAGATGAACATTTCCCTTTTGGAAATTTTGCCGTCCTGATAGGCATTCCAAAGCATGGTGCTGGCAGCAATGCCAGACAGGAAGGCAGTGGTGAAGGCTGTCCCGCTCCAGTCGCTGAGGTTGCCCATTTTCATAAGAGGCCTGGAGAGCCTTGAGACAAACCCCGCCCATCCCTTTGCCTCTATCAGGGCGGAAAGAAAGAGGGCACCTGCCATGATGCCCATCAGCCGAGATACCGGCCAGACCACCCTCTTCAGGGCGAAACCAAGGTCGTAATTGGTTGCATCAAGTAATAAATAGAAGGAGACTGCAGTGATCAGCAGCCAGAAAAAGGTTCCCCTTTTTTCAAATAAGGCTTTTCTCCTGGACCTCATGGAATTAGATTCAGCTGGTCTTTTCCCGCGGGTTATTTTCTGGTAATTATTTTTTAACAAAAGCTCAAAATCGCCTTGCATCATATATGCGGATTCATATAATACAACCAACTCACTTTAAGAAGGCCTTCAGTACTGAACTGTTCAAGACAAGGGCCAGGGCCCTTGTGCCCCTTACTCTTCCCTATCTCGCTGCTCTAATCCCGCCGGGGCACAAAATAAAGCTTACAGACGAACAGATAGAAGAACTGGATTTCAACTACCCCTGTGACCTGGTTCTCATAACTTCTACCATATTGACCTCCTTCAGGGCATATGAAATAGCCGATAGGTTCAGGGAAAAGGGCATTCCAGTGGTAATAGGAGGACCGCACTGCACCTTTTATGCCGATGAAGTGGAAAAACACGCAGATGCTGTGGTCCAGGGGGAGGGCGAAACCCAGGTCCCCAGAGTGATCCGCGACACGGAAGCCGGCAGGCTGAAAAGATGCTACAAGGCTGACAAACTTCATGATTTGAAGGGGCTGCCCTTTCCAAGGTACGACCTTTTGAGCCCCTCCATATTTTCCAGATTCCCCACGTATTCGGTCCAGACTACCCGCGGCTGTCCCTACAGATGTGAATTCTGTGCTGAAAGGTTTCACCTTGGAGAAAGATACCGCATGCGCCCTGTGGAAGAGGTTATAGAGGAAATAAAACAGACCGGCTGCAGGCAGATATTTTTTGCAGACAGCACCTTTGCCGGCAATCGCTCCAGGACCATGGATCTCATGGAAAGGCTTATCCCGTTAAAGGTTCGCTGGTCCACCCTCTGGAATACCCACAGGTGCCTTGATCAGGAGTTCATGGAGCTTGCAAAAAGAAGCGGACTTCTTCATGTCAACATGGGAGTGGAGAGCATAAACAGACATACCCTTGAAAACATGAACAAGAAGACAACCCCTGCAGGCCGCTTGTCTGAGGTGGCAAGGATACTAAGAAGACTTGGAATCAGTTTTTCGTTCAATCTTATATTCGGCTGGGATACAGACCGCCTGGAAGATTTTGATGCGACCCTTGATTTCCTCATCAAAAACAAGGTCCACGTGGCATTTTTCAATGTCTTTTCCCCCCATAAGGGCACAAAGATTTATGACAGATACCTGGCAGAAGGCAGGCTGAGGGATCCTTATAACATGGGGCGCTGGCCGGGCATCATTGCTGAAATATATCCCAAAAACTACAGTCCCCGGGAGCTTGAGGAAAATGTGCTCAGACTCTACCGGCAGTTCTATTCATGGTCTTCCATGCTGAGACGGCTGCCGCCGCCTGTTACAAAGGCCAACATTGCATCCTGGTTCATGAATTTTCAGGAAAGAAAGCTCTATCAGGGCAATACACACAGGGCCAATTTCGACGGGATTTAGGCCCACGATTTCCCGGCCCTTAAGCCTCCAGATGTTCCTTGCTTTAAACGTATAACCTGTTGTAAAATAAAAAAAACAAAGGAGCAGATCATGGGAAAACTCCTTAAATTTGAAAAAAATGCCAGGATTGCCAGGCGCAGGCGCCGGAACCTGGACAAGATAAAGGAAGAGCTTCTTCTGCATCATGGAATAGATCTTGACAGGCTGATTGCTGCAGAAACTGCCAGCTCGCTGACCATAGAAGAGTTCGAAGGACTTACGGACAGGATTCTGGAGACGATTGATTCTTTCTGTGAGGACCACCCCACAGCTACTGTCCACGACATTCTTTACACAATAGAAAACGTGAAGGATATAATAAAGGATACGGTTGAGCCCGATGATTAGGAAAAGGCTGCTGCAGCAGTCATGAGACGGGTTCTATGTCGATTTGTTCGGCTTCTTCATGCCTCAAGCTTACGTGATATCCTTTTACCGTATATTCCACCGGGTCCTTTAAAGGGGCATATTTTATAACATGTACTTCAGCTCCTGTTATGAAACCCATCTCCAGAAGCCGTTTTTTGAAGGGGCCTTTGGCATTTACCTTCAGGACCCTGCCCTTTTGTCCGGTCTTTAAATCATCCAGTGTCATTGATCTGTAACTTCTTCCTTTGCAGCCAGGAATAAAAGACGTTTTTTTAATGGAAGTCGTTTTTTAAACGCCCCAAGATTAACACCCCTTGCGTAATTCAACAACTTCCAGCTATTATGAGCAACAAATACAGCTTGGTTGTTTTGGCTTCCAGCAAATTTACCGTACTTTGTCATATTCCTGGATCTTGTATCAAGGCAGGACAAAACCTGTTTCCAGGAATAGCCGATAAGAACACAGGCACAGACTTAATCGGTCTGATCTGTTTTTTCATCAATCAAAAGGAGTAACAGATGGCAAAGATCGCAGTAGGCGGATCGAGAACCATAGAATCCTATGATCTGGTAAGGTCTATTCTGGACAACCTGCTGGTTCCAAGCGATATCATCCTTTCGGGCAACGCACCTGGGGCAGACCGTCTGGGGGAACGCTATGCCCAGGAGCACGGCATGGAATATAAGATTATTCCGTCTGAATGGGAGAAGCACGGGCTCAAGGCCACCATGATGCGAAATGAAGTGCTGCTAAAGGCTGCTGACTGCATAATCCTCTTTTGGGACGGCAAATCTGAAGGGTCCAAGCACATGCTGGAAATTGCCGAAAGGGCCAAGAAACTTCTTGCCGAGGTGAAGCCGGATGGTTTCCTGAGGCTCAAAAGAAATCCCAGGCTGCTATAGGCCGGGCCCCCTTATTCGGAAGCATTCCCGGTTGTCCCTGCAGGAAAAAAGCAAGGATCGGTGTATTTCTTTCAAGGTTCACCAAGCCGCTTTGCAAGTTTCAAATTCTTCTCGAATAAAGACATCGCCAATCTCACCGGATTGGCTGCGGCTGAAGTTGGCTTCCTTGTGGTGAAACCTTTCAAGAAACACCCCTTCCTTGCCAGTGGCACTCCTATTCCTATCTGGCCTGTTCCCAGAAGAAGTTGCCTATAAACTCGTTTAGGGCACGTTTCTGCTCTGGAAAAAGTTCACCGAATTCCATGCCTATCAGGTGTTTCAGGCCATTTTTTTTGCACCACCTGATGGTGGCATTTATCTTGACCGCAGGATTTGAGGGTATAACTAGGGTAATTCCCCTTCCCTTTTCAATGGGCTTGCTGCATTCCACGCAGGCCCCGCCGAGGCTCAGATTGACTACAGAATCCACAAACATCCCCTTGCCGTCACCAAACGTGGCCTCCAGGGTGGTCCTGATCCGGTCATGCTTGCGAAGTTCCTTGCGGCTTGCCATGGGTGTTCACCTGTACTTCCTTTCTATTTTGCGCTGAAATCTAAAACCTGCTCATTGAGCTTATCGGCAGGTCCTGCTGCCTGGTAAATCGGCCATGGAATCCGGTGCACCCAAAAGGTCAGTTTCGTTCCGTACTCATCCCGGGGCATTGGCAGGCCGAGCAGACATGAGATGGTCGTGGCAGTAAAGAAGGGCTTCCATGGTCAGCGTTGGTTCCAGCCTGTCCACATTCTTGCAGTAATCAAAAAGTATAGGAGAAAGCCCTCCAGTTGATACGACTAATGGTCGTTTTTCAAAGATTTCTGCCAGATTATCAATGATATTGTCTGTAAGTCCTGCAAAGCCATAAAGGAGTCCTGCCTGGATGGCCCCTTCTGTATTTTTCCCAAGGACACTGACCCTATCCCTGGGGAATCTCACCATTGGCAGCTTGGAAGTGCCGCTAAAGAGGCTTCTGGCCGCAAGCAGAATGCCGGGTGCAATGGTGCCTCCCATGTATTCTCCCCTTTCCGAGATGCAATCAAAAGTCGTGGCAGTTCCATAATCTACTACTATGCATGCTGTCCTGAATCGCCGGAAAGCGGCAAGGGAGTTCAGGAGACGGTCGGTGCCAACCTCATAGGGATGAGGATAGCTGATTGTTACCAGTTCCAGTACCAGGTCGTGGGCATCCCGGAATTCAGGGCCGGCGCATCTTTCTGCCAAATCAGCCCAAGCCTCGGCTGCAGGAGGGACCACGCTGGACACGAGTATTGTATCCAGGTCTTTCCATCCCACTTCATGGGCCACAAGGAAGGGGCTGACAATGCTGAACAGTTCGTCACCCGTAGTTTCCTTCCTGGTGGGAATTCTCCAGGAACTCAAAAGCCTGCGCCTTTTGAAAAGCCCCAGTACGGTATGAGTATTTCCGATGTCTGCAGCCAGGAATTTACCGGAGTGGTCCGGCGCGTGTTTTTTCATTTGGCAACTCCGCTCTTTACTTAGGACAGTGAGGGTTTTATACTCGCATTCAAAGGCCTGTTTGATGCATATAAAAATCTTTTTAGGTCTTGACAATATAAAAGTAAGCAATTAATAAAAGCGAACCTTCACTTTGGGCCCCACTTTCATCCTTTTGAAACGCGGGATGATGTGGCAAAGGCTATTTTTGCGTTTTTTTTGAGGTAACTTAGATAAAATCAGGAGTTGAAAAGGTATGCCTACTATTAATCAGTTAGTCCGTAAGGGCAGGAAGCAGATCAAGAAAAAGACAAAGGCCCCTGCTCTTGAATCCTGTCCTCAGAGACGGGGAGTCTGTACCCGTGTATATACTACCACCCCGAAGAAGCCCAACTCAGCACTTCGCAAGGTAGCCCGTGTCAGACTGACTAACGGCATAGAGGTAACATCATATATCCCTGGTATCGGACACAATCTGCAGGAACATTCAGTAGTCCTCATCAGGGGCGGCAGGGTCAAAGACCTGCCAGGTGTTCGTTACCATGTTATCAGAGGTACTCTGGATGCCCTTGGTGTTCAGGACCGCCGCAAGGCAAGGTCCAAGTACGGCACCAAGAGGCCCAAATAGCAAGGCTTTGACAGGTAGGAATTATGCCACGCAGAAGAGAAGTCCCCAAAAGACAGATACAGCCTGACCCGAAATATAAAAACGTTCTGGTTTCCAAGTTCATCAACGGACTAATGGCAAAGGGCAAGAAAAGCCTGGCACGGCGCATCTTTTACGATGCCATGGAAATCATAGAAAACCGTTCAAAGGAAGATCCGGTCAAGGTTTTTGAACAGGCCATGGAAAATGTGAAGCCCATAGTGGAAGTCCGCTCCAGGCGCGTGGGAGGCGCCACCTATCAGGTGCCGGTGGAAGTCAGGCCGGAGAGAAGGCGGGCCCTGGCCATCAGGTGGATAGTCGGCTATGCCAAATCACGTGGTGAAAAGACCATGTCCCAGAGGCTGGCCGGTGAACTGCTGGACGCTTACAACAAGAGGGGCGGGGCCTTTAAGAAGAGAGAAGATACCCATAGGATGGCAGAGGCCAACAAGGCCTTCGCACATTACAGGTGGTAAAAGACAAGAATTCACTGTGTCAGTAGATTTTCGGAGGATATCATGAGCAAGGAGAAATTTGAGCGGACCAAGCCGCACGTAAACGTGGGGACCATAGGTCACATAGACCATGGCAAGACGACCTTGACTGCAGCCATTACCAGGGTTTTGGCCCTGAAGGGCTG
>JALVJO010000108.1 GCA_027028245.1 Deltaproteobacteria bacterium | reverse complement strand
AAAAACCACCATCTCTTTTGACAGGAAATAGTGGTTTGAACAGCGGTTCCTGAAATTAAATCAGGTCCGGCAATTATCATTGTCAGGCCCTGGAGCTTGGCGCAGATGATAAAGGTGCGATTCAGCTCTCCAAAACCGGGTGATTCTATTTTACCATGAACGTCTCTTTTTTCTTGAGCTTTTTGCACGGGCCTCGTTGATCTTTATGAGCCTGCCGCCAAAATCCTTTCCGTTCATGGCCTTTATCAGGGTGTCAGCATCGCTGTTGTTCATCTCTGCAAAACAAAACCCTCTGGCCTTGCCGGTATACCTGTCGGTAATCCAGTCGAAGGATTCGAGTTCCCCGTACTGTTCCAGCATCTGTCTTACTTCCTGTTCCTTGGTGTTGAAGGCAAGGTTTCCTATATATAATTTCATTAAAATTTTTCCTTTTCAGATTTATCCAGGGGCATTAGTCCCTGTTTTTTTAACAAGAAAAAAGGCGGGCCTGTATTGACCCGCCTTTTCAAATCATATTTTTTAAATCTAATTAAGCACGCACATTGGCTGCTTGTGGGCCCTTGGGGCCTTCTGTGATGTCAAACTCTACTGTCTGACCCTCTTCGAGCGACTTGAAACCGTCACCCTGAATGGCAGTAAAGTGTACGAATACGTCCGGGCCATCTTCCTGAGAGATGAAACCGAAACCCTTCTGGTCATTGAACCATTTAACTGTTCCCTTCATTACGGCGTTCCTCCTTTCCTGAATTACTCTGGGCACTTTCGACCCATGTGTTGCACTTGCCTGGTTCGAAAAGCCTTATGGGAAGAATCCGCAATAAGGGTACTTCTGAATCCATACACAGTGACAAAAATTGAACAATGCCACCATTTGGGAAAAAATTGATTTCCTAGATGATATTGTTCAGAGTTGGTCGAGCTTACGGTATGGCCGGATATATGTCAATAAAAAAATGACGAAATCTGGTCCGAGGCAGAAAGCCTTTCCATTTTCCCAGAAGATAACTAGGCGGATCCGCGGCCGCCTCTATTTGCCTTTTTCCAATAACCTGGCATTAAGAAACCGCCAGAACGAGGGCTCGAGGTCCACATCTATTTCAACTATACCAAGCCTTGGCAAGTCTGTTCTGCCTTTAATAAATTTTTCCCAGACAGGCCTTATCCTGGCAAAGTCTTTTGCCGTAGTCAGTACCAGCCCGGCCTTTTCTCCAGCAGCCCGTCTGAAGATTCCAGATAGTGTTTTGATATCGATACTGCAGTGGTCAGGGAAAAAATCCCGGCCCTTGATCTTTATATCCTGCTGTTCCAGCAGGGAGACAAAGGAATACGGATTTGCTATTCCGCAAAAGCAGTAGACTGGGGAAATAAAGGGCATGTCCAGGGCCTTGCCGCTTTCTGGAAGTCTTATTGCCTTGAATCTGTTCCAGCTTGAAAATACAGGTATGCCAGGAGCCACGGATATGACCTGGTTCCTGACCAGTTCCAGCTGGCTGAAAGGGACAAGCTCACATTTTGAAAGAATTATGCAGGATGCCCTCTTGAGTGAGGCAGGAGACTCCCTGAGATCTCCTCCGGGAAAAATCCGGCCTGTTCCAAGGGGCGACGAGGCTGGTAGCAGAACTATATCCAGCTCTCTTTGGAGCCTCAGGTGCTGAAACCCGTCATCCAGGATAACCACCTGGCTGTCAAAACGAGAGATGGCGGTTTCTGCACCTTTTACCCTGTCACTGCCTGCAATGACCGGCACACCCGGGAGCGTGTCAGCCAGCATGCAGGGCTCATCTCCTGCTGTTTCTGGATCTGTCTGGCATCCTCCCCCGTCTGAAACAATAACAGGGCCTTTGCCGGCCTTTCCTCCATAACCCCTGGTTACAATTGCAGGCCTGAGGCCCTGGCTTTTCAGCCATTTTGATACTGCCATGACATGGGGTGTCTTTCCCGTTCCGCCCAGGCACAGGTTGCCTATGCTTATAACAGGGCGTGAAACCCTGCTTGCTTTGAATATCCCTTTTCGATAGGCTTCCTGGCGCAGAGACATGATCATGTTGTAGACGGGGGAAAATGGCCGGCCCAGGGCAAAAAGGGCGGCAAGCTTCTGTGGAGAAAGATGTTTCACTAAGAACTGCTCCTGATACAGGGGCTAATGATATCCAGGTATTTTTCTACAGCACCCCGGTTCGTCTCGAGAAGACCTTTTGCGGCATCTCCTGCCTTTGTTCTCATATTTTCGTCAGCAAGGAGGGTCTTCATGGTCTGGTAGAGTTCCCTGCTGTTTTTAACCTGAAAACCGCCACCGGCCTTGAGGAACTGTTCTGCTGTCTGCCTGAAGCTTTCCATGTACGGGCCAAAGAGTACCGGAATGCCGAGGGCAGCAGGCTCCAGGATATTGTGGCCGCCTACGGGCACGAGGCTTCCTCCCACAAAGGCAATCCTGGAAAGGCTGTAAAATCTTTCCAGTTCCCCGAGGGTGTCCAGGATGAATACCTGGTGCAGCCCTTTTCGCCCCTTTGAGAATCTTTCCTCAGACCTGAACTTGCATTTCATCCCCCTGGCTTCCATGACAGCTTGAACCTCCGGGCTTCTTTCAATGTCTCTGGGCGCTATAATGAGTCTTGCCTGGGGAATGGATCTTCTGAGCTCTGAAAAGGCCGCTGCTATTATCTCTTCTTCTCCCGGATGGGTACTGCCTGCAGTAATTACCGGAGCATTCGGCTCAAAGCCTGATGCCTGAAAGAGCTCTTTCCTTTCCTCTTCAGTAATTTTGCGGGGCGCGTAATCGAATTTCAGATTCCCGCAGTTTAGGATCCTGGAAGGATCGACTCCCAGGCTCAGCAGGCGTCTTGCATCATCATCTGACTGCATGCCCATAAACGTGAAGGCAGAGTATATAAAGTCAGCCATGCCTGGAATCTTGGCCAGCCTTTTTGCAGAGGAGCCGGAGATGCTTCCGTTGATCAGGAATGCAGGGATGGCGCATCTTTTGAGATGCCACAGGAAGTTGGGCCAGATATCCGTCTCGATGAGCAGGAAACAAGATGGTTTAAAGAGCTTTACCGTGCGGGCTACAATGGGAAGGAAATCAAAGGGAAGGCAGGTCGTAAGTCCTTTATCTGCAAGACCGCTTCGGGCAACTGCAGCAAGACCTGTGGCAGTAGAGGCAGACAGCAGCAGCCTTGCTTCAGGGAACCTGTCCTTTATGCCTAGAATAAGGGGCCTTGCCGCATTGAATTCCCCCAGGGACATTGCGTGAATCCAGATGAGATTATCCGTGGTTTTGAGCAAGCCCGGAGGATTGATGAATCCCATCCTTGCGGGAAACTGGTGCCTGTACTTCTTACTGGACAAGCAGACTGCAGCAGCAGCCGGCAGTACAATGGGCATGGTCAAAAACTGGACTGTATTATAGAGGGCCAGGATGGCCTTATTTCTTGTTTTCATTTTTAAGGGCCGGGTTAACCTCTCAGGAAAGCTTTGCAGTTTTCCGGTGGGCCACCAATCCTTTGGGGTCCAGGGGAATTAAGCCGGCATCATAATCATTTGTTTTTACTTCCAGCATGAATTGGGATAAACTTTTTTATGCAATTCCCGTTTGTTGCATTATTGTTTTTCTCATGATGGTTCAGGAGACTTTTTACAGGAACCGGCCGTGAATATCAAATTCTGGAAAAATTTCAAAGCAGGGGTCAAGAAATGGTTTCATATGAGAAGGCTTCTGCTCCTGGCCATCCCTACCGGAATCATAGCAGGACTGGGATCGGTATTTTTCTACTCGGCCCTGGATTTATCACATCATTTTTTCCTGGACTACATGGCCGGCTACAGGCCCGAGGGTCCGGCAGGAGAGTCTCCGCTTCTCCCTCCCACCACCAGGCCCTTTATAAGATGGATGCTTCTGGTGGTGCCTACTCTTGGAGGTATTCTTGCAGGCTGGCTCATATATACCTTTGCACCAGAGGCAGAGGGACACGGTACCGATGCCGCACTGGAGGCCTACCACTTCAAGGACGCCAGAATAAGGGCAAGGGTGCCACTTATAAAGACCATAGCATCAGCCCTGACCATCGGCTCAGGAGGATCCGGAGGGCGAGAAGGTCCCATAGCCCAGATAGGTGCAGGCTTTGGTGCAATCATAGCTGAAAAACTGCATCTGCGCACTGAAGAACGGCGTATCCTCATGATGGCCGGCATGAGTGCAGGGATCGGTTCCATCTTTCATGCCCCGCTTGCCGGGGCTATATTTGCCGCAGAGATTCTCTACAGGGACATAGACATGGAATATGAGCTCCTGGTTCCGTCTGCCATTACATCAGTGGTGGCATACTGCGTCTTTTCCCTGTTTTTCGGATTCGGCTCGCTCTTTATTACTCCGCACTATGTATTTCATCATTCTTCAGAGATCCTGCCATATACGGTTCTGGCCATTGTGGTGGCCTACGTGGCACGCTTTTACGCCAGGGCCTTTTATCTCATAAGGGATCTTTTTGTTAAGATACCCTGCTTTCCGCACCTGAAGCCTGCCATCGGTGGTTTCCTCACAGGTGTTATAGGATATTACCTGCCATCAGCGATCTATACCGGCTACGGTGTGCTTCAAAATGCCTTTGACGGCAAGTTGGCCGTGGCTACTCTTCTCATGGTGGCCTTCGGCAAGATATTCACGACTGCCTTTAGTATCGCCTCTGGAGGAAGCGGCGGTGTGTTCGGCCCTTCTGTTGTTATTGGAGGCACCCTGGGGGGAGCTGTGGGGCTTTTGCTTCAAAAGGCCTGGCCTGCCCTGGTGCCTAATCCCGAGGCCTATGTAATCGTGGGAATGGCAGGATTTTTCGCTTCTGCTGCAAGCACCCCCTTTTCCACGGTCATAATGGTGAGCGAGATGACGGGCAATTACGAACTGCTTCTGCCGGCAGTATGGGTTTCGACCCTTGCTTTTCTCTTAAGGGGCAAGAAGGGCATATACGAAAAGCAGCTTACCACGCGTTTTGATACACCCATCCACCATGCTGATATCCTGCTTGGTCTTCTGGCCCGCCTTACCGTCCATGAAGTCCTTCAAAGGACAAGTCATCATCAGCCCGAGCCGATTCCCATGAATATGAAGCTCAAGGAGCTTGTTGCATTCATGTCCAAATATCCCTATTCAACCTTTGTTGTGGTGGATGAAAACGGGCGGTACATGGGGGTGGTAAATGCCCAAAGGGTAAGACACATTGTGACATTCAAGGGCGTGGATGCCGACATAAAGGTTGATGAACTCTTGGAGTCAAGGCCCACCATTTATTCATGGGATTCCCTGGCAACAGCCCTTAAAAAGATGGCTGAAGAAAAGATAGACGAGCTCGTAGTGCTCACAGACAGGTCGGAAAGAAGGATGCCTGGCGGGCTGATACGAAGAAGCGACATCCTCCGGGCATATGATGAGGCCATTTACAAGGAAGGCGAAGTTTAGCAAGAGATTCCCATGAAATACAAGAGGCAGTCAGCGGGGCCCAAAGCGATTGTCTGGTGATGGCATGAACTTGGTCAGGCTTCAAAAATTTCTTGCAGGAGCCGGGGTCTGTTCCAGAAGACAGGCGGAAAAACTTATACGCCAAGGGCGGGTAAAGGTAGACGGAGAGCAGGTTACGGTGCTGGGCACCAGGATAGATCCAGTAGCCCAGTGCGTAACCGTTGATGGAAAGGAAATCTCCGTACCAACAGAACATACCTACCTTATGATGAACAAGCCGAGAGGTATTCTTACTACACTGTCAGATCCATACGGCAGGCCAGCCATTACAGACCTGCTGAAGGATGTGCCCAGACGGGTCTATCCGGTGGGCAGGCTGGATATGGACAGTGAAGGGCTGCTCTTTCTCACGGATGACGGAGAGCTTTCGTACCGCCTTCTTCATCCGTCCTTCAAGGTCCCTAAAAAATATGTTGTCACCGTACAAGGGCTCCCTTCCAGGAAGGACCTTTCAAGGTTGATGTCAGGAGTCGAAATAGAAAAGGGTATTCGCACCAAACCCTGTAAAATAAGACTTCTCGGCAGAAAGAAACGACAGGCCGTGATGGAAGTTATACTGACAGAGGGGAGAAAGCGCCAGATCAGACTGATGTTCAAGGCGGCAGGTCATCCTGTCATAAGGCTCAAGAGGATAGAAATGGGTCCCTTGAAGCTTGGGCAGCTTGGAAAAGGCAGGATCAGGCCCCTTGATGAATTTGAAATTCAGGAATTAAGGAAAGCTGCCGGACTTGGATGATGGCAGGGCTTTAAGGACAGCATTTCAGGAAACGATACGGTAGTCCTTCATCTTGTAGAGGAGTGCGGGCAGACTGATCTCCAGCAGCTGGGATGCCTGGGTTTTGTTTCCCTTGGTCTTGGCAAGGGCGAGATTTATGAGTTTTTCCTCGAGCATTTTTGTGTTTTTCTTGATGGAAAGCCCGTCATGCCAGGGCACCACCCCTTCATTCCGGCTTTCCTGGGAGGAATCCATGGCCTGTATATTGGCAGGCAGGTCTTCGTACTGGATTGTCTCATGTTCTGTAAGAACCAGTGCCCTTTCTATGACATTTTCCAGCTCTCTGACGTTTCCCGGCCACTTGTAATTCATCAGAAGCTGCATGGCCTCCGGGCTGACCCCCGTGACCTTCTTGGGCTCTATCACCTTGTTGTATTTTTCAATGAAATGGGAGACCAGGAGCCTGATGTCCTGTTTTCTCTCGCGAAGGGGCGGAATAACGATTGTAAGTACGTTAATGCGGTAAAAGAGGTCCTCGCGGAACTTCGCCTTTCTGACAAGATCCCCCAGGTCCCTGGCCGTGGCTGCCACAATCCTCACATCGACCTTGATGGTCCTGTTGTCTCCCACCGGTCTTATCTCTTGTTCCTGCAGTACCCGCAGTAGTTTTACCTGGAGGGACATGGGCAGTTCACCGATTTCATCCAGGAACAAAGTTCCTCCGTCGGCCTCTTCGAAAAGCCCTTTTTTTGAACGGACAGCATCTGTAAATGCCCCTTTTACGTGGCCGAATAGTTCACTTTCAAGCAGGTTATCCGGGATGCCCCCGCAGTTTACAGCAACAAAGGGGGCGAACTTTCGGATGCTGTTGAAGTGAAGGGCCCTGGCAACCAGCTCTTTTCCAGTGCCGCTTTCACCTGTTACCAGGACGGTGGTCTTGTAGTCCTTGACCTTTTCGATCACCTCGAAGATGCGTTCCATCTCCGGGCTCCTGGCTACGATGTTGGCAAAGGAATAACGTTCCTCCACCTGCTGCTTCAGCTTCACGTTTTCCTTGTAAAGCTTTTCCCTCTCCTCGGCCCTCTTGAAGGCAAACTGGAGCTGTGAAAAGGAAATGGGCTTGGCAAGATAGTCCACCGCACCGAGTTTGGTAACCTCGATGGCCATATCCACCTCTGCCTTGCCGGACATAACGATTATGTTGGATGTTATTCCAGCCGCCTTTGCCTTCCGAATGAATTCTACAGCGGTGTCTCTGGGATTATCCTCGACTTTTTCAGCAGGGGTCAGGAAATAATCACAGACTATGTGGTCGAAATGGTTTCTTGAAGCCAGGGCAAGTGCCTCCTGGATGTTTTGGGCCTGACTGGCTTCATAAGAGTCCATCCGGTTTACATAGCCGGCAATAAGGCCTCTTATCTCGTATTCATCGTCTACAATAAGAACTTTTTTAACAGGCATGGGTATTGTTGTTCAATCCAGATCTGTCTGCATTCCTTTTCCCTTATCGGCAATCAAGTGGTGTGGGAAAAACCGCCCAGATACAGTTCAAGTATTTTGTCTCCAAAAAGTATCTGTATTTCAGCCGCCAATGCCAGGAAGGGCCCGAAGGGAATCTGGTAATGCCGGCCTTTTTTGCTGATAAGAATGAAGATCAGCCCCGTCACGGACCCAACAGCGGCGCTGATGAAGATGATAAATGGAATGGCCTGCCAACCGAGAAATGCCCCGATCATGGCCAGTAATTTTATATCTCCTCCGCCCATGCCCACCTTTCTGGTGATGAGGTAATAGCCCCATGTTACCAGATAGAGGATGCCTCCTCCTGCCAGAATTCCCAGAAGCGAATCGATCCAGTCCACGCCTGGCAGGAAAAAAGACGCCAGCAAGCCGGCTGGTATTCCCGGAAGAGATATGATATCAGGGATTATCCTGTGGGCCAGGTCGATGAATGAGACAACCACCAGGCAGCAGGACAAGGCAAACATGATAAAGAATTGGCTGGAAAGGTGAAACTTCATAAAAAGGAGGACGGCAACTGTAGCTGTGAGCAGCTCCACCAGGGGATACTGAAGGGAAATCTTAATCCCGCACTCTGAGCAGCGCCCGTGAAGAAATATGTAGCTGATAAGGGGTATATTTTCATACCATTTCAGCCTGTGACCACATTTCGGACATGCAGAAGGGGGAGTTGCCACAGAGCGCTTCTCTGGCAGCCTGAAGATGCAGACATTGAGGAAGCTGCCGACGCACAGGCCGACCACAAAGATAAGAAAGACCATAATGTATTCCGGAGGTAAAGCAGCCTGCATATGACTCCAGCCTTCACTCATGGTGGGAACCAGGAAACTGTTCCTACGACCGGGGTCTTTCCGGGATGGTCTGTAGTTTGAGAAGCCCCTTTTGAACCATGTCCAGGTAACCGGCCCTGATTTTTTCCAGCTGAGGCATGGTTTTCAGAAATTCAGAATAAATGGCATAATAATCAGACTGCTCCGGGGCAAAGCGGACCTGTACAAACTGCATGCCCACCCCATCGTTTTCCCGGCCGGAATGGTGTATATATCCCTTCAGCGCTACCACTCCCACCACGGGCAGCTCAACCAGCAGGTCTGCCAGAAATCCCTGGGAAATTGGTTTCGAGGTCTGCACGAAGCATCCGTCCAGGGAAATGTTTTTTGTGTATCCCCATTGATCGTGTTCTGGAAAATAGACCTTGAGGTATACCGGGTAGCGCTGAGATTTTCGTCTTTCCATAAAGTGATCTCCACTTGTAATTGTAGATTGGTATGCCTGCTGCCGTCCGCCAGAGGCTTTTAAATATTAATCGTCCAAAATGAGAATTTACGTGACTATGGGTTTTGCAGCCCCAGCCGGTGATTTAGCATATTTTTTTGAAAGCCCGGCAGATGACCGATTTCTAGCCAGGTCATCTTTTAAAGGCTTAAGCAGGGGAAGACTTCTTTGCTGGCGAATCACGCATCTTGAACCTTCAGGCAGCCGTCCACAGACTTCTCCGTCCACCTGGAGAAATACATCTTCCAGTATATTGAACCGGAAACACGTTTCGGCGCCCATGGCAGCCGGCCCTGACGTTCCCGGAAGTTTGGAAAAGAGTATGGCAAGGACATATGAAAGGCAGCTTCTGAATAAGAAGGCATCCAGTTTTCCGTCAGAGTGATCTATGCGTTCAAGGCGCATGGTTCCGCCTGCATAGGAGGAGACATTCAAAAAAAGGAGCTGGGCAGCCCTGAAGGGGCTTTGCAAGTGGTTATTTACGGGACCATCAAGCTGCAGCAGGAACTTGTTCCCCCCGGCAATATCGGCAAAAAACGTACTCAGGCCCGGGATGATGTAAAAAAATTTCCGTATTGGCTGCGGCATGGGAATTTGCCTTATGGCTCGTTCCATGCGGGAAAAGCTGGAACATATCCTGCCGTCGCACCCAAGGCCGGCATAGGCACAGAATATCCACTTTTTATTGCCGGTTTCATAATCCGCAGACAGCTCCCAGATATCGAGGCTTGTTGTTTTACCCCTTTTTATCGCATGATAAATGCCGTCGAGGCCCATTTTTTTCCAGCTCACGTACCAGCCGGTAGCCCTGGCAATATCGTTGCCTGTGCCCAGGGGGATAAATGCTGCGGCAGGTGCAGGGTCCATGCGGCTAAGGCATGCAATAATGCTGTTTATGGTGCCGTCACCCCCGCAGATAATTACCAGGTCCTTGCCGGATGCGCAGGAATACACCTGGCTTTCCAGCCTTTCAGGATCGGTGAAGACCACCTGTTTTGAAACAACAGAAGGGAAATGAAAGTTTTCTATTTCTTCACTTAGCTGTTTCCCGGCGTCTGTTCCCGATCTTGGATTTATGAAAAAAAGGCATTCCATTTAACTTGATAGGATAAGATATGCTAACTAATTTATAAAGCAGGAAATTTCGATTGTCTCTGTCTTTGAGCATGAGTAACTTCTCAATGAGTCCGTGCAAATTCCCATGTATCTGCTTGCAGGGCGCTGCAGATACAAGGTGGAGGACGCGCTAGAGGTACAAGGCGTACTTCAATCCTGCCAGATGCGTCACCCTGTGAGCAGATACGAGCATGAAAGGTTAACGTGCAGGGACAGCAGGAAGTAGATATGGAAAAAAAGGATTTTAGAATACTGGTGGTGGATGATGAAAAGTCCCTGGTGCTTCTTCTGTCCAGAATACTCAAAAAGGAAGGATACCAGGTACAAGGCGTTTACAGCGGTGAAGAGGCCCTTGCAGCGATACCGAAACTGGAACCGAACCTGGTAATAACTGACCTTAAAATGCCTGGAATTTCCGGTATAGAACTCATGGAAAAGGTCAAGTCTGACAGGCAGGAGATAGATTTCATAATGCTTACGGCCTATGCCTCGGTTGAAAATGCCGTTTCTGCAATGAAGTGCGGGGCCCTGGATTACCTGACAAAGCCCCTCAGCAATCCCGATGAACTCAGGATTGCAGTGGAGAAGGTTGTAGAGCGCCAGGCACTTATAAATACCAACGAGGGATGGGGACAGCAGCTGGATGGCGGGCTCCCTCCAAACAATGTCATATTTGCAGGGATGGAGGGGATATGGAACCAGATTCAAAGAGTGGCCGATACAGAGGCCACCGTTCTTCTTCATGGAGAAAGCGGCACCGGCAAGAGCCTCATAGCCAAGGTGATACACAAGCTGAGCGGGAAAAAGGGGGCTTTCGTGGAATTGAATTGCGCTGCCATGCCGGAAACCCTGATAGAATCAGAACTGTTCGGGCACGAAAAGGGGGCCTTTACTGGTGCGGTCAAGACCAAGAGGGGAAAGTTCGAGATGGCCCAGGACGGAACCATATTCCTGGACGAGATCGGGGAGATGCCCCTTTCATCCCAGGCCAAGCTGTTGAGAATCCTTCAGGAACGTGCCTTTGAACGGGTAGGCGGGACGGTAACACTCACTACCAACGCCCGTATAATCGCCGCTACCAATCGTGACCTCAGAAGGAAGATTCAGGAAAAGAGTTTCAGGGAGGACCTTTACTACAGGCTCAGTGTATTTCCCATTGAGCTTCTGCCGTTGAGAAGCAGGGTTAATGCCATAGAAGTTATAAGCAGCTACCTGCTCCGAGACATTTCTGCAAGGGTGGGCAAGAGTATAAATTCCTTTGAGGAGCTTGCCCTTGAAAGGATGAAAGAATACCAATGGCCAGGCAACATCAGAGAGCTCTTTAATGCAATAGAACGGGCAGTCATTCTGGCAGGCAATGAACAGAAAGAGCTTTCCCTGGCGGATCTGGCATTTCTTGACATGGATCTGAGGAAAACGGAAGTACTCCCTGGCCAGGGTGAAAAGAAAAGCGACTTGAAAAAACTTGAGGAAATAGAGCGGGAGGCAATAGAAAAGACCCTTGAACAGACAAAGGGACATAGGAAGAAAGCGGCTGATATCCTAGGTATTTCCTTGAGGGCTCTCCAGTATAAGCTAAAAAAATACGCCGAGGGGAAATAGATGGCATACTTGGTGCATAATAAAAAATTGATTTGTGTACATGAAATAAAAAACGAGGTTGGCACAAAGGTTGCAAGATAAAAATTAAACACAGCAAAAACTCCCTATCCCTCCCAACCCTCCTCTCCCCGAAGGCCTTCTGATACCTCCTAGAAGAAGGCCTTCTTTTTTT
>JALVJO010000107.1 GCA_027028245.1 Deltaproteobacteria bacterium | reverse complement strand
TGGTCTCTTAACATGACCCGGAGGGAGTATTCCCGGTTTGTCAGCCTTTTGTGTCACTGGCAAGGAAGGGGTGTTTCTTGAAAGGTTTCACCACAAGGAAGCCAACTTCAGCCGCAGTCAAGCCGCTGAGATTGGCGATGTCTGTATTCGAGAAAAATTTGAAATCTGCACAGCGGCTTGGTGAACCTTGAAAGAAATACCCCTTCCTTGCCCTTCCTCGTCCAGGGACAAACCAGGAATGCTCCCTGACGCGGATTTCTTAAAGGCCAAAAAGACATGAAAAAACTTGACTTTCCTGAACACTTTGATCTTGAAGCATCAGCCTGTCATCTGGATGAACCATGTTACAGGGTGAAGATCGGCACTGGAGAGGACCTGTCCCAATTGATGCCCTTTTTAAATGCCGTGGCAGACGTCATCCAGTACGAACCTGGTGAAGAGCCTGTCATGATCTTAAAGATCGGCGGCTGCAGGGTTGCCCTCAGGAGCCATGAAATAGCAGTAGGACCTGTAAAGGACAGAAAAGAGGGAGAAAAAGCACTTTCTGAAGTCCTGGATTATCTGAATGAAACATGGGCAAGATCCCATGAAATCAGACCCAATTTCAAGCCCAAAAGAAGGGCAAATGCCATGGAAATCTACAAGCTTTTGCCCGGCACCAATTGCAGGGAATGCGGCGAATCTGCCTGCCTGGCATTTGCCGTTAAACTTGCCCTGGGAAGACAATCTCCAGGGGCATGCCCGGCTCTTTCAGGCGATAGCGGGACAATGGAAAAAGTGCAAAGGCTTATTGGCTGATTTGTGAACGGCCGGGTCAAAACAGATGGCTTAAAGGAACTTAAGTACTTCCCTTGCTGGATCAGCAGACCTTTTCACTCTCATCTAAGGCCTTCCTACAATAAAGCACATGGGCTGGACGCAGGAAAAATAATTTCAGCAAGTATCAGGCCCCAGGTCCTGATTAAAAGAGTTGAAGGGCTTGACTTCAACATTATAAAAGCTCTTATCAGGCTTCAGGAGTCGGTCTTCGGGTGCCCAAGACATGCAAGAAAATCCCAGCTGATCCAGGTTGTTTCCTGCCCAGAAACAACGGGCTTGTTTGTTGCACTTCATGGCAAAAGGGTATGCGGCTTTGTCCTGGTAGAAAGATCAAGTGGAAAAAATCAATGCTTCATCAGGGGAATAGGTGTTTTGAGAGCCTACAGGAGCCAGGGCGTAGGTTCAAAACTCCTTTCCCATGCCGTGGGATTCGCGGTTGAAATCAGGGCACAGATCCTGGTTTCCTATGTTGACAGGCAAAACCTTCCATCACTGGGGCTTCACCGGAAACTGGGATTTCATGAAGAAAAACTACCTGGTCTTTTAAACCCTGAGCTTCGTCGGAGACTGGTTTTTCGTACGGGTTTTTAAGAAGCGGCCGGCAGTTTTTTCTCCTCCAGGATGGTAGGGATCTTCTGTAATGAAAACGGTCTGTTCTCAGTGGCAGCTATCTTTTCCTGCCCTTCATGAAAATTATCTCAAAACCTGCCCTTATGGTCCCAAACCTTTCCAGGTAGCAGCGCTCAAGCCTTGAAAGGGCGCCAGGTGAAGTGAGAAGGGGAGGGCGTCCTCCCGGGGAGACACCTGTCATCTTTAGATGCCTCAAAAGCTGTAAGAGATCCTGGTACTCTTTTACTATTACTTTCCGCCGAATCTCGAGATGGGTAAAAAGACAGCCAAACATGCCGAAAAGGCTGCTGAACTCAGGGAAAAGCTCCGGGGGCAGGAGTACCTCCCTGTCAGCAAAGGCATCAGAAATTGCCAGAGAGAGTTCTTTAAGGGTATTTTTACCGAAAAATGCCGCAACAAGCAGGCCGTTTTCCTCCAGGTATTCATGACAGAGCAGGTGTACAGAAGACCCTAAATCCTTGAACCACTGCATAGTGCTGGCAGATACCAGGAGATCGAACCTGGTGCCAGGGCGCAGGGCGATATTTTCTCCGTCGCTGCAGACCAAATGTATTTTGCCGCAACGGCGGCCGATCCTCTTTACGGCCATTGAAAGCATGCCGCTGGAAATATCAATTGCCACCAGCCTGTCAGGTGAAAGTTTGGAGGCAATTTCCACGGTCAGGCTGCCTGTCCCGCATCCGATTTCAAGGATGTCTTTTATCTTGGCAGAGGGCAGCTGCTTCAACAGCAGGCGGTTAACCTCCTGCTGTATCCATGCGCTGGAATCATAGGTTTCAGACGCCCTGGAAAAGGAAGCCCTTATGTCTTTCTTAGAGATCTTCAAGAATGTGCGGAAATTCCGGATGCAGGAAGGGAAGGTGGCCTGTGCCCTTCATTATGACCTTTTTGCAGCCTTTTGATGAAGAAATGGACGGCATTGCCTCGGGCGGGGCCACCAAGTCATTACTGCCGTGGACCATGAGCAGTCTGGTTCTTTTAAAAACATGGGGACTTACAGGAAAATCCAGAAGAAACTTCAGACCCTTTAGCAGGTCTTTTTCCATCCACAATTCCAGAAGCCTTGAAAGGTGCTTCTGTCTGAAGAGCCTGTAGTCTGCTTTTTGGCTGTAAAAGGCGGTCAGATAGAACTTCTTGAGGGCCTTTATCCGGTCTTCCCTGATCTGTCTTTCCAGATCAGCTATCATTTCCAGGGGCCAGGCAGCTCTTGCAGAAACAAGTATGAGGCCTTCTGCCAGGTCTTCATGTCTTTTTGAAAACTCCACAGCCCAGGCAGCACCCAGGGACCAGCCCAGTATATCCACCTGCTTCAGCCGGTTTTTTTCCAGAAAGCTTGCGAGCTCGGACCACGCATTCTTTACAAGGGGCCCGGCTGGTGCCACAATATTTCTTTGCAGGCAGCACTCTTCAAACATCTGGCAGTCAAATCCCCAGCCCGGCAAGATCACAAGTGTCTTTTTATATCCTTGCGGGTAATAACAAAAAACCATGAAACATCAAGTGGCTGAAAAAAACTTCAGAAGTAAGGCCTGAAGTTTTTCCATGTCCCTTTCAGTATGGTCAGCAGTAATGGAGAAACGGATCCTCGGGGCATTTTTCGGAACGGTGGGCGGACGTATGGACCTGGTGAATACACCGTTTTCAAAAAGGAATCTTTCAAGGGCCACGGTTTCTTCCAGGTCACTTAGTATAAGGGGTACGATCTGGGACTGCCCTTTGGTTTGCCTGTTAAGGGATTTGGTAATGAAATTTCTCAAGGCGCCGGCCAGTTCCAGGACCTTTTTCCGTTTTTCTGATGTTCCAGGCAGTATTTCTAGGGCCTTTATATCTGCTGATATCACGGAGGGAGGCAGGGCAGTTGAAAAGATGAATCCCCGGCATCTGTTTATGAGGTAGGTCTTCATGTCGGTGCTGCAGGCGGCAAAGGCACCGTAACTTCCAAGGGCCTTTCCAAAGGTTCCAACAATTACCTCGGGCTTTTTCTCTTCCCGCCGGGAAATAATGCCTTCTCCATAAGGTCCGAAAATACCAAGGGCATGGGCCTCATCCACCATGAGCATTGAATTATGCCCTGATTTCAGCTCTGTGATCTGCCTGATAGGCGCGATATCCCCATCCATGCTGTAAAGGGTCTCTATAATGATCAGACTTCGTCTGTAATTCTTGCGGTATTTTGCAAGCAGCCTTTCCAGGTCTGTCGGATCATTGTGGCTGAACCTGAAGAAACGTGCCCCAGAAAGAAGGACCCCGTCAACTATGCTGGCATGACAAAGCCTGTCCAGAAAGACCACATCCCTTGGGCCCACAAGGGCAGGAACCATGGTGCTGTTGGCAATATAACCGTTTCCCAGGCAGAGGGATGCTTCTGTGCCCTTGAACCTGGCAGTTTTTTCTTCAAGATGATGGAAAAGTTCAAGGGTGCCGCTCATAAGACGCGAGGCCCTGCTGCCGCAGCCCCATTTTCTTGCCCCTTCTTCACATGCTTGTATGAGCTCCTGTCTGCAGCTGAGACCCAGATAATCATTAGAGGCAAAGTCTACAAGGGACCTGCCGTCAATCATCAGTCTTCCCGGCCCGGCCCTTTCCACAGGAACGGTCTTTCTCATCAGCCCGGCCTGGCCGATCTTCTCAAGCTCTTCCCGGACCCAGGAGACCATCAATCCTGCCTGGTTAAGTTTGAAAGTTCTGAAACCAGTGCTTCCACAGCCTTGTCGGTGTTAAGCCTTATCACCCTGACCATTCTGTCTTCTTCAGGCTCTGAAAAGATCTCCTTCTGTCTTTCAAATATTTCTATCCTTCCATCGGAGACCTTTTCCTTTTCCATGGCCCTGGCTGCCAGCCTTTTTCTCGCCACCTCTTCCGGACAGGAACACACCACAAAGATCAGCTCGGCTCCTGCTGCCTCGGCTACTTCTTTTACGAGTTTTCTTTTTTCATCATCCAGATACGTGGCATCGAGCACAACAGAGTTTCCTACAATCAGCTCCCGTCCAGCAAGTCTTGCAAGGGCCTTATAGGTCTTTTGGGTGAATCGGGAGGAATATATACCCTGGCCGAAGGGTTCATGTCTTTGCTCGGTTGCCTTTATGCCGGAAACATATTCCTTTCTTACTACATCAGAATTGAATACCTTCAGACCGAGAAATTCAGCAAAGGCCCTGGCCGCTGTGGATTTTCCTGTTCCCGAAAGACCCATGAAAACATAGAGCCTCGGCTGCTTCTTTACTCCCCCTGCATATCTGCAGGCCAGTTTGAAATACCTTCTTGCCTGCTGGATACTTCTGGTCCTGGTATCTTCATCCACTCCCGGAGCTGCCCAGGTGAAACAGCCTATCTTTCCCCTTACGACTGCCCTGTAGCACTTGTAGAAATCCAGCAGCCTGTCAAGGTCAGGGTCCTGGATGTCCTGTTGGAATATGCGGCAGAAATGTACTGAAAGATCACAAAGGCCGAGAAAATCAAGATCCATGGCAAGAAATGCCACATCCACTGCAACATCCCCGTAACGGAACCTCTCATTGAACTCTATGCAATCAAATATGTAGATCCTGTCCCTGGCACGGTCAATGCAGATATTGGCTGAATAAAGATCCCCGTGCCCTTCTACGACCCAGCCCTGTCTCTGTCTAAGGGAGAACAGGTCCTGGTTTTCAGCCATAAACTGCCTGGTATAGGAAATTATCAGGCTGTTTGATTCTTCCGAAAGTGCAGTGCCAACGAATTCACGGATCTGCTGAAAATTTTCCTCACAGTTTTCCCTTACTGTTTCTATTCCGCCCAGATACAGCTTTTCCTCAGGTGCCTTGGCCATTTTGTAAAAAGGCACAAGCAGCTTTTCGATGCCGTTGATATCGTCCCGGCTGACCTCATCCCTTTGGATGAGTGCAGACATGAGACCGTCGTCAGGCATCCTCTCCATTTCGACTGCCCATTCTATGGTCTCTCCACCACCGTTCAGAGAAAAATTTCCATTTTCATCCCTGTTAATAGACGCTGTACCCAGATATATCTCGGGACAAAGTCTCCTGTTGAGCCGGATTTCCTCCTTACAGAAAAATTTCCGCTTTTCCAGGGTGGTAAAGTCCAAAAAGCCGAAATCCACAGGCTTTTTGACCTTGTAGACCCGTGGTCCAGCCAGAAAAACCCAGGAAAGATGTGTCTGTACCAGCTGCACACTCTCTGGTCTGTGGGGATAAAATGAGGGCTCCTTCATGGCATCAAGCCATTCGGGTTGATTTTCCATAGTGTTCTCCATATGTTTCAGGTGAATTATGTCTCCTTGATGTAAGGCTTTTTAGTGATTATAAAATTGATTCGAATTGAGGGCGAGTTTAGCCAATGGGTAAAAAATTTACAATCTTAAGGTGACAGGGGGAGGAAAAATGGCAGAAATCAAGAGTGCTTTCGAAATCGCCATGGAGAGGGCAGAAAAGATAGGTGCTCTCAGCAAGGAAGAACTGGAAGCACAAAAATGGGAAGAACAGGGCAAAAAGACTGCTGCGGCCTTTTTAAACGGCAAGATAGAAAGCCTTCAGGAAGGTCTCCGGGATATTCCACCCGAGCATTTGCAGAAGGTTTTAGACGGGGTCAGCGATATCCTGCTGAGAAATATCGTTCTTCCCAGGGAGTCCTATCAATGGGATACCATCAAAAAGGCCATGCAGGGGCTGGTGGAAATAAAGGGCAGTGTTGCATCGCAGGTCATGCCCCAGATCGAACAGCTTCTCCAAAATTATGAAAGCACAATGAATCATTACAAGGCACAGTTCAAACAGCAGATCAGCCAGAAGATGGGCGGGCAGGACATGGCCTCCATGGCCATGGATGCAGAAGGGCTCAATGCCCTTGCATCCATGCAGGATGAATGGAATAAACTTTCTGCTGAAATAAGCCAGCAGTTTGAGCAGCAGCTCGAACCCCTCAAGGCATATCTCAGGTAAGCCCGTCCGTTGAAACACCTCAGAGAGCTTCTGCAAAATGTAAGCCAAGGCAGGTTGTCTGTGGACGACGCCCTTGAGCGCCTGAAGATCCTTCCCTATGAGGAGATGGATGACATCCTCCTTGATCATCACAGGCATATCAGAAAGGGATTTCCAGAGGTTATCTACGGTAGCGGAAAGACAAAGAGGCAAATAAGGGAGGCAGTTCGCGGCCTTATGAAACAGGAAGGGCCCGTTCTGGTCACCAGGGTCGATGAAAAAACGGCAAAGACGCTCCAGGAAGACCTGAAAGGTCTCGAATATGATCCCCTTGCCAGGGCTTTATATTACCTGCCTGAAAGCCCCCTTGAGCCAGAAAATTCTCCCAGGGAGAAGGTCTTGGTTATTGCAGCAGGAACTTCAGACCTGCCCGTTTCCAGGGAGGCCTGTCTGACGTTGAAACTCATGAACATCTGGTATGAAGAGCTGGTGGACGTAGGGATAGCTGGTCTTCACAGGCTGTTCAGTCACCTTGAGCTCATGGAACAGGCCAGGGTTATTATCTGTATAGCAGGGATGGAGGGGGCCCTGCCCAGCATAGTGGCAGGGCTTGTGGGATGTCCGGTAGTTGCTGTTCCTACCAGTACAGGCTACGGCTCCAACATGAAAGGCCTTGTGCCCCTTCTTGCCATGCTGAACAGCTGTGCCCCAGGCATCGGTGTTGTAAACATCGATAACGGTTACGGCGCTGCCGCCCTTGCGGCTGCCATAGTGCGGTCAGGTGGAGAATCCGTTTAACCGTTCTGATCAGCAGGCGGCAGCAGGCCCTTGGCCCTGAGCTTTTTCCTCTTCTTTCTCCTGCGCCTGCGCCTTTCAATTTCTCTTTCTCTTTCTCTCTTTTTATGCTTTGCCATAGTAAATTTCCTCCTGGATCTATGCATTTGACACTGGCTTTTTAATCCCTGAAAGACTGCCTGTAAACAGCAAACGGACTAGATAGCAGGAGGAGAAATAAAAAAACGCCTTGAAAGCGGCATGGGAAGGGCTATTTTACTCTTTTCCATTGAAAAGGAGGGGCCGCTGCCATATTATAAGCTGATTCAAGGCCGTGGATCGGCCGCAGAAATGCCAATGGGAGGAACGTAACAGCCGTGAAGGTCAAAAACTGGATGAACAAAAACGTCATCACCATTTCTCCGGATGCGGGTCTGAAAGACGCCATAGAGATAATGCATCACCATTCCATCCGGCATCTGCCAGTCCTTGATAAGGATGAAATGCTCGGTTTTGTGACAGAGAGCAACCTGCGCCAGTACCTTCTCACCGACATGATCAATGACCTTACCATGGCTGATGTGATGATTATCAATCCCATCACCATAGATCCGAATGCCAGCGTGGATTCCGCAGCCAGGCTCATATATCAGTACAAGATAGGGGGTCTTCCTGTTTTGGAAAAGCGCAGGCTTGTGGGCATCATTACCATAACAGACATACTCGGTGCCTTTATAGAGCTTTTAGGGCTCCTGGAAGAAAGTACCAGGCTCGACATTGTCCTGGACGAAAAATATGGAAACATTGATGATGTCTTAAAGGTTATAAGGAATCTCGGCGGCAGGACCATTAGCGTCGGCGTTGATACCCAGTCTTCCAGGAAAAAGGTCTATTACATCCGCCTAGAAAAGGCTGACATGGATCCGATCATAAACGCAATAGAGAACATGGGCCACAAGGTCCTCTCCTTGATAGAGTAAAAAGACGCGGGTTTTCTTAAAGAGACGAGATGGCAAACTTTCAGGTAAAAAAGACCTTTCAAGAGATCAACGAAAAGATTCGGCAGGGTAAGGCCGTTGTTGTCACGGCGGAAGAGATGGTGGGCATAGTCAGGAAAAAGGGCAGGGTAAAGGCTGCCAGGGAAGTAGACGTGGTCACTACCGGTACCTTTTCTCCCATGTGCTCTTCCGGTGCCTTCCTGAACATAGGACATACCAAGCCGGGAATAAAGGCTGCCAGGGTATGGCTGAACGGAGTTCCTACATATGCCGGTCTTGCCGCGGTTGACTGTTATATCGGGGCCACAGAACCAAGGGAAGACGATCCCCTGAACAAGATATATCCCGGGGAATTCCTTTACGGCGGAGGGCATGTTATCCATGATCTGGTATCTGGAAAGCCCGTCACCCTGCGGGCTGAGGCATACGGAACCCACTGTTATCCTAAACGATTTGTGGAAAAACGCATAACCCTGAAAGATATGCCCTTTGCCCAGCTCTGCAATCCCAGGAACGCATACCAGAACTACAATTGCGCAGTCAATCTAACGGATAAGACAGTGTTCACCTATATGGGCACCCTGAAACCCAGGATGGCAAATGCAAATTACTGCACGTCCGGACAGCTCAGTCCTCTTTTCAACGACCCCGAATACAAGACAATGGGGATAGGAACGCGCATCTTTCTGGGTGGCAGTACCGGTTATATCATCGGTCCCGGCACCCAGCATAATCCAAGGGTGGAGAGGACTGACAAAGGTATGCCACGCACTCCTGCAGGTACCCTGATGGTCAGTGGAGATCTCAGAAACATGTCCCCCAGGTGGCTGGTGGGGGTGAGCATCCTGGGGTACGGCTGCTCCCTTGCTGTAGGCCTTGGTGTTCCCATTCCCATATTAAACGAGGACATTGCAGGCCAGACAGGCACCGGTGATGAAGAGATATTTACCCAAGTGGTGGACTACGGCGCTGCCTATCCCAAGGGCAAGTCAAAAAGTATCAAGGAAGTAAGCTATGCCCAGCTCAAAACCGGGGAAATAGAGATCGACGGCAAAAAAGTCAAGACAGCCCCTTTATCCAGCTACGTTAGGGCAAGAGAAATCGCCGAGATACTGAAAAAATGGATCCAGAAGGGTGATTTCCTTCTGGGCGAGCCCCAGGAGCTTCTTCCTTCCTGAAGATGCCTGTTAGTGAACCCGGGGATTCTGTCCTTGCAGAAAAACTGGGAAAACTCAGACGCTGTATAGAGAAACTGGACAGTCCGGTCGGCATTGGTTTTTCAGGAGGCGTGGACAGTGCCTTCCTGCTGTCCGCCCTTCTTAAATGGAGCCGCTATCCGGTTATCCCCTTTTGTGTCATATCACCATTTATCTCGTCTTATCAAAAGGGGCTAATGGAGAAGACTGCACAACATATAGGCATTGAGCCAGCTTATATTTACTGGAATGCCCTGGATGATGAGGCTGTTTGTTCCAACAATGCTCTCAGGTGTTATTTCTGCAAGAAAAGAATGTACACCCTGATGCTCCAAGCCGGGAAACGGAAGGGAGCAGGCTACCTGATAGACGGCACTCATGCCGATGATATCTCCAGTCACCGCCCCGGCCTAAGGGCACTGGAGGAAATGGGGGTATTGATCCCCATGGCTGATGCAGGGCTGAGAAAGCATGAAATAAGATATGCATCAAGAAAGTGGGGTTTGACTTTCTGGAACAGGAAATCTGAATCATGCATGGCTACACGTATAGAAAGAAATAATAGAATTTCTATTGAAATTTTGAATATAATTGAAAAATTAGAAGATTTTTTGAGGCTAAAAAGGATTAATCCAAAAAGAATCAGGATAATTAACAAATCCATTTATATTTTTGTCGAAACCTACGAAAATGAGTGCATGAAAATGTATTTTGAAGAGATAGAAAGGATAGATGAGAGATTTACCTTTTTTTTGAAAAATTAAATAAAACTCTTTACTTTTCTTTGGTTTTCCCTAATATAAGAGCAAATATGCTCGGTTTGCTCGTGGGCAAAATCTGTAAGATTATGGGAGGGCCTTTATGAATAAAGGACAATTGGTGGAACAGATGGCAAATGGAGCTGGAATTTCCAAGGCGGCTGCCGAGAGGGCACTCAATGCCTTCATGGACGCGGTAATGGACGCCATGGGTTCCGGCGACAAGGTAACACTGGTTGGATTTGGTACTTTTTACGTGACAGAAAGAAAGGCGAGGACGGGAAGAAACCCACAAACAGGCAAACAGATGAAAATCCCGGCCAAGAAGGTGGTCAAGTTTCGCCCAGGCTCCAGGCTGGCGGACTCAGCAAAATAAGAAGATTACAAGATAAAGTTCAATCGTTGCAGCCGGTTCTTCAGCCGGCTTTTTTTGTGTATTTTTCCGCAAAGCGCAATGAGAGCATTCCCGGTTTGTCCCCGGACGAGAAATGGCGAGGAAGGGCAAGGATCGGTGTATTTCTTTCAAGGTTCACCAAGCCGCTGTGCAAGTTTCAAATTCTTCCTGGGAATGCTCCAGCGGCAAACAGGGGACATTATTTAAGTTACAGGCAGTAAGTGACGAAAAAAATAACAAGATACGCGGTTATAAAAATATTGAAAAGGCACATCAGCCATCATGAATGTGACCAGTTTTCACATACAGCATGTCATAAAGGCTTACGGCCAGAGGATTGGCAGAAAAAATCTGCTGAACCTCAAATCATCCGGGCTATCCCGGCATGCCTCGGATATTATATCCATATCCACAGAGGCAAAACGCAGGCAGGTGATGGACCAGATAACCCACGATATAGTATCCCGGGCCAAGGAACAAGAAACCGATACTGGTTTAATAAACGAGAATTTGTTTGAGAAGATAGGTAAAAAATTGACCGAGCCCATAGAACTTTTTGCGGATCGGGAAAATACTCCTGATTTCAGATTCAGGGTCGTCAGCGATAAGGAAGGCAGCGCTGAAACCATCAAGGAACTTTCCATCAACGATTTGAAAAAAATGGTGGAAAACTTATATTCATGTGAAACCAACAATGGAGAATGAAAGATGAAAATAGGAGATCAGACTCAAAATCTTCAAATTGAAAAATATCTAAATACCCAGGGTGTAAACAACCAGCAGAACAGGCAGGCGGAAAATGCCCAGCAGCAAAATACAGCACAGGTAAAGACAGATACGGTTCAAATATCAAGCAGGTCCAGGCTGATGAATAGGGTGCAGAACACCGCCGGTTCCCAGGAGCCTCAAAGGACGGAACGGCTCCAGATGATCAAGGAACAGGTCCAGAATGGGACATATAAGGTCGATGCAGAAAAAGTTGCAAATGCCATGCTCAAGGACCTCATCAAGGACTTAGGTTAGTTTCTTCTTCTCCTCCTCCTCTCCCCAGGAAAAAGGGGTGAATATCACCCCTTTTTCTTTTTTTATGCCATTTTTCCCAAAAAAGAGAAAGGCCGAATAATATCGGTCATCCATTTGTATTTTGTTAATGTCGCATAAGATACATTATGTAAAATAAGTTAAACTTTTATAAAATCAGCTAGTTGTCCGAATCCGAATCTAAATCTTGGTCAGACGGTTAATTTTCTGGTTTATATCTGCAGATTGCAGGATGTGTGTTCTGATCTCTGCCAGGGTATTTTTTATTTCACCAGGTTCCATGTGACCGCTGTCCAAATCCAGAAGCAAAAGTTCCATTTTCCCCAAAATAATCTGAAGCGGCTGGTTAAGCTGATGCGTGGCAGCACTTATGGCAGAAAGCGCATCTTCGTATTTCCTTTTATACCTGGCTGAAACGCCTTTTTCGGGGTCTTCTCCGGAAAATGCCTTTAATACAGCATAACATAGGAATTTGGGATCATATTCTTCAGGAATTACAAGATCGAAAGCGGCAGGGTCTTCCGCAGTCCCGAGCATTATATTAAATATACTTTTTAACCTTTGATGTTTCCGTATCTTCTCTTGTATATGGTCCGCCGCGCCCTTTCCTTTATGAATTATCACACATCTTTCAATCTCTTTTGGAATGGAGACGCTGCCTGTTTTTTTGCCGGTTGTGATCATGGTACAGACAGAATCAAGGGTCTTTTGTACGATTTCAGTCTTTTTAAGCTCGGGAGGAAGGACGAGAAGTCTTTTCTTTGTGACTGGAACTGGCTCCTCTTCAGCCTGGAAAAAGACCTGGCTTCTGCGGTCTCGCCGGAGGTCCCTTTGGAGGGCGGCCATCAATTCTTCGGCATCTGGGATTCCCTCGGCTCCTGCGCTGAAGAGTCCCACATGCAGGGTTGTACTCATGCCTTTTTGCCTGGAGGCATCAAATATTTCTTTTTTCAGCCGCAATGCAGCGAATTCGCCTCCACCTTCCGGTGTATCCGGAAGGATTGCATAAAAAATACCGGCTCCAGACCAATACAGTCTGTCGCAGGCCCTTAATATTTTTTTGATATCATTATATAAAAGTTTTTCGTAACTTTCGGTGATATCGGCATTACTATCTGTTTCTATGATCAGAAAAGATACCCTGCCGCCATATCTCTTGACTCGTTGTAATTCCTTTTCGGCATCAGATAAAAATGCGTTTCTGTCTGGATACAGGACCAGCCCGTTCCCGGCGTCTTCTTTTATTTTAGGCATAAAAACCCCTGGGGATTTTTTATTGCATATCGGAATAAAATGCGGCGAGAAACAATCCAGATGCAGTGATCAGGCCTTCAAAATGTTTGGTTGTTTGCGGCTTTCCTGGAACTTTGGAATGGAGAATGAGAAAATGGCTCCCCGTTCAGGAGGCCGCTTATTCCTGACCCAAACCTTGCCACCGTGTGCTTCCACGATGGTTTTGACAATGGCCAGTCCTATTCCGCAGCCCTCCACGTCTCCTGAATAGTTGGCCCTGTAGAATGGATCAAAGATATAAGGCAGGTCTTCTTCCTCAATGCCTGGGCCGCTGTCTTCTACGGCAATCAGTATATTTTTATCACTTTCCGTGCACTTGATCCTGACCACGGAATTTTCAGGTGAATATTTTATGGCATTATCCAACAGGTTCTGGATAACCCTTGAAAACTGGGTCTTGTCCACATATGCAGGGGATATATCTTCAGGTATTTCCACCTCTATTTTTATATTTTTTTGACCGGCCTTAAGTTTTATGGAGTCCAGCAGATCTGAAAACAGGCGGCTTAAGTCGCAGAATTCCCTGGAAAGGGTGATCTGCCCTGCTTCCATTCGCACAATATCCAGGAAAGAACGAATGTACTTTTCAACCCTTCCCACCTCCTTCAGCACGGTATCCACGTATTGGAGCTGTTTTTTGTTCAAGGGGCCTGCCTTGCCCTGTCTGAGTCTCATGAGAAACCCTCCTGCAACGGCAAGGGGGCCCTTCAGGTCATGGGCGAACATGGAAATAAGTACACGCCTGTGCTGTTCCAGTTGTTTTTCCTTGGTTACATCCCGGAATATGGCAATTGCGCCCTTGAGTTTATTGTCCTTGACCAAGGGAGAGGCAGTGTAGCGCACTGGAATCTCGTGGCCGTCCTTGTGCCTTATGGTGCCCTCTGTATGCACAAGAATTTCATCAGCCGATGCCGATTCTTTCAGCTCGGAAAGGTGACAGGGAATTCCAATGAGCACGGCATGACAACTTTTGCCGTATATCTCTTGTTTTTTGAAGCCTGTAATTTCTTCTGCTGCCGGGTTAAATTCCAATATCTTTTCATCTCTATCCAGGATGATAAGTCCCACAGGAAAGTTCGTTACTATCAGATCAAAAAGCTCGTCCTTTCTTACAGAATCAACGTTCAGTAATTTATCCTGATTTTTTGGGATATTAGACAGCATATCTATGGTTACTCATTGTTTTTTTGATCCGCAAGTTCAGCTACTCGTTCAGCCATGTCCAAAAAGACCTTTGTGACTTCGCTTTTTTCATCCAGTACCACGGGCCGTCCTTCATCTCCGCCCTTCCTGATGTCAGGGTCAATGGGGACCTTTGCCAATACAGGAAGCTTGAAGGCCTTTGCAATCTTATCCCCGCCTCCGGATCCGAATATGTCAACCACTTCATCACCTCCGGGAATTCTGAAAAAGGACATGTTCTCTACTATTCCAAGTACTGGTATATCATGACTGTTGAACAATGCTATGGAACGTCTTACGTCGGAAAGGGCTACCTTCTGAGGCGTGGTAACAATTATTACACCGGCCAGGGGGATGGCCTGGGCCAATGTCAAGGGTGCATCCCCTGTTCCAGGCGGCAGATCAACAATCAGAAAATCCAGGCTGCCCCAGTCCACGTGCCCGAGAAACTCCTTGATGGCCTTGTTTACCAGGGGCCCCCTCCACACAATGGGGGTACCCTCCCCGGCCAGAGTACCTGTTGACATCATCTTGATACCGTATTTTTCAAGGGGCATGAGCATGCCCCCCTTCCCTACCGGTCGCTCCTTGATTCCAAGCATTATGGGGATATCAGGTCCGTGCATGTCTGCATCGAGAATTCCAACGTTGAATCCTTTTTTTGAAAGGGCCAGGGCCAGGTTTACGGAAACAGTGCTTTTGCCCACCCCTCCCTTGCCGCTGGCCACTGCCACCACATGCTTCACCTTCTTCATGCCTTCCATCTCAGAGGGTTCGCGGCCGAATATCTTCGCCCTCTGCTCTGAAGTCATGGTGGTCAAAACCACCCTCACCTCCTTTATCCCTGGAATGCCCCCCACGGCTTCCTTGACATCGCGTTTTATCTGGTCTTTCAGGGGACATCCAGCCATGGTCAGAGCGACAGTTACCCTGACGGCGTCTCCTGCTATCTCTATGTCCTGTATCATGCCCAGATCTACCAGGCTCTTATGTAGTTCAGGATCTTTCACCTTTTTCAGGGCTTGGAGTACCTGTTCCTTGGAAATAGCCATTTGCCGTATCTCCCATTGGTCTTATATTGCAAGACAGAAAAGTTAAAATATTATCCTGAAAGTGATTCTATGCTGTTTCATTGGGTAAAGTTACCTGCATTCCAGGAATATTACCGTGAAAATACAAATCGGGATGATGTATTTTCATTGGCAGGCATGCAGTATCTGTCAGGGATCTGCATGTTAGCATTTAAGAGTTTAACATAAATATTGAATCCATGGCAAAAGAAAAGCTCAGGCTTGACATAATGCTTAAGGAGAAGGGGCTCGCTCCATCGAGGACAAAGGCACAGGCCCTGATTATGGCCGGATGCGTCCGTGTAGACGGCGGCAAGGTGACCAAGGCAGGCTTTGCAGTTTCAAGGTCTCAGAAAATAGAGCTGATGAAAAACCCCTGTCCCTTTGTAAGCAGGGGCGGTTTGAAGCTGCAGCGGGCACTGGAGGAATTCCATGTCAAGGCTGCTGGTCGAATATGCCTGGACGTTGGTGCCTCCACCGGGGGGTTCACCGACTGCCTGCTTCAACACGGGGCAAGACTTGTATATGCCGTTGACGTGGGCTACGGTCAGCTTGACTGGACATTGCGTAACAGATCTGATGTTATAAACATGGAGAAGACCAATATCCGGTACGTATCAAGGGACCATTTTGAAAAGATTCCGGATCTTGCAACAGTCGATGTCTCTTTCATCTCCCTGAAAATTATCGTCCCCAAGTTGAAACAGCTGATCCTGCATAAGGGCGAGATCATCGCCCTGATCAAGCCCCAATTCGAGGCCGGACCTGAAAAGGTGGGAAAGGGCGGTATCATAAGAGATCCTGCAATACACAAGGAGATCATCTCAGAGCTGAAAGAGGATTTCACCTCGAGCTGCGGTCTCAAGTGTTTGGGGGTCACCGAGTCTCCGGTTACCGGAGCCAAGGGCAATAGAGAGTTTCTTATCCACTTGAAATGTGAAGATCCTTGATGCCCAAAGGAATTAAATGTGTTATATTTCAATTAAATTAAGATGTTAGCCTTCATGTCAAAAATATAAAAAATACAATGTGAATTATTAAAAGGAATGAAAGGTAGAAATTTATAAGATTTTGAAGATAAAGATCATTTTTCAAAAACAATACATTCCCAGCGGTCCATTCAGGTACCCATCGGAACAATCAATGCAGGAGGCGTTTAACCATGACACTTTCTGATTTTGAACAAGATCTGAAGACCAGGGAAAAGATAGAAGATGAACTTCGGGAGCCCCCCAGATACAAGGTGCTGCTGCACAATGATGATTTCACCACAATGGATTTTGTGGTAAAGATCCTGGAGGAAGTATTTCATAAAAGCCCTTCCGAGGCCACCAATATAATGTTGCGCGTTCACAAGCAGGGAATAGGTGAATGCGGTACCTATCCTGCAGAGATTGCTGAAACAAAAGTAGACACAGTACACTCGCGGGCCAGGGCTGCAGGGTTTCCCCTGCTTGCAACCGCAGAAAAGGTTTGATCAGGTTATGATAAGTAAAGACGTAGAATTAATGCTGGGGGCAGCTGCCAGGGAAGCCCATTTGAGAAATCATGAATATCTCTCCCTGGAACACCTCCTTTTTGCCATTATTCACCATGAACACGGCGAGGAGGTCATTACTGCCTGCGGCGGTGATCCTGAGCGTTTGAAAAAAAGGATTGAAAATTTTTTTAACACCCACCTTGAGAAACTATCCAGCGGCGGTCAGGAGACCCCGCAGCCAACAACTTCTCTGCAGAGGGTGCTCCAGAAGACCATAATGCATGTTCAATCAGCGGGAAAACAGGAGGCAGACATCGGGGACCTGCTCAGCGCCCTGATGACCGAAGAAAACTCCTATGCCGTGTACTTCCTCCGGCAGGAAGGCATTTCCAGGCTGGATATCCTCAACTATATATCCCATGGAATTGCTAAGGTGGCAGGGTCATCCTTTTCTGCCAAGGTACCTGTACCTGACCAGGAAACCCGCCAAGGGGATTCAGGCAAGCAGACTGAAAAGCCCACTTCGGCCCTGGAAAAATTCACCATAAATCTCACCCAAAAGGCCGCATCCGGAAGGATAGACCCGCTCATAGGCAGAGAGAATGAACTGGAGCGTACCATGCAGGTGCTCTGCAGGAGGAAGAAGAACAATCCTATATATGTGGGCGAGCCCGGCGTGGGGAAAACTGCCCTTGCAGAAGGCCTTGCCCGGAAGATCTGGGAAAAGAGCGTTCCCGAAGCCCTTAGAGGTATAACCATATATGCCCTGGATCTTGGCGCCCTCCTGGCAGGCACAAAATACAGGGGGGAATTCGAACAGAGGCTGAAAGAAGTCATTGAAGAACTGGTCAACAAGAAAGATGCAATCTTGTTCATAGATGAAATACACACCATAGTCGGTGCAGGCGCCACAAGCGGTGGTTCCCTGGATGCTTCAAACATCTTGAAGCCTGCCCTGACCGGGGGAGAGATAAGGTGTATAGGTTCAACCACCTACGAGGAATACAGAAATTACTTTGAAAAGGATCGTGCCCTTTCCAGGAGATTTCAGAAGATAGACCTCAGGGAGCCTTCAATACAGGAAACTGTCCAGATACTGCATGGGCTGAAAGGCCACTACCAGAAACATCACAATGTGCGTTACACCGCCAATGCCATCAAGGCCGCTGCCGAGCTGTCTGCAAGATACCTTTCAGACCGCTTCCTGCCCGACAAGGCAATTGATGTCATCGACGAGGCTGCAGCCCTTCTAAGGCTGAACCGGCCGGTTAACGAAGGGCCTGCCACAATTACAATAAGGCACGTGGAAAATGTCATCTCCAAGATGGCAAACATCCCTGCCAGGAATCTTACAAGATCGGATATAGCCAGACTGGAAGCACTTGAACCTTCTTTAAAGGCCGTTCTTTTTGGACAGGACGAGGCGATTCGTACTGTGACAAAGGCCATAAAACGTTCCCGTGCAGGTCTTACTCATCCGGACAAGCCCATTGGCTCCTTCCTTTTCACAGGCCCCACTGGTGTGGGCAAAACCGAGCTTGCCCGCCAGACTGCCAAGATCCTGGGAGTCCATTTCCACAGGTTCGATATGAGCGAATACATGGAAAAACATGCCGTGGCGCGGCTCATCGGCGCACCTCCCGGCTATGTGGGGTTTGACCAGGGTGGGCTCCTGACCGAGGCCATAAGAAAGCACCCTTTCAGCGTGCTGCTTCTGGACGAAATAGAAAAGGCCCACCCGGATATCTTTAATATTCTCCTCCAGATCATGGATTATTCAAAATTGACCGATAACACTGGTAGAACCGCGGATTTCAAGCACGTTATCCTGATCATGACCTCCAATATCGGGGCAAGAGAGATGGAAGCCAGGGCCATAGGTTTCGGCAGCGGCCAGAAGGATGACAAAAAGAAAAAGGGCGCCCTGGCAGTCAAAAAGCTGTTCAGCCCTGAATTCAGAAACAGACTGGATGCCGTGGTTCAGTTCGACAGGCTCACTCCGCAAATCATGGAAATGGTGGTGGACAAGCTCATGGACGAAGTCCGGGCACAGCTTTCAGATAAAAGGGTAAGGCTCATTCTGACAGATCCTGCCAGGAAATGGCTGGCAGAAAAAGGCTTTGATCCTGAGCATGGTGCAAGGCCTTTAGGCAGGCTTATTCAGGAGAAGATAAAGGATGCTGTTGCCGACGCCCTTCTTTTTGGCGGTCTCAAAAAGGGGATGGAGGTTGAAATAGTGGTAGATGATAATTCTGATTTAACCATCCGCTGCCGGAGATAACATAAAAACATGCCCATAATTAGAACCATCACCATAAGCCCAAACCTGCCGGAAAAACTGAGGCCCCTCATAGGTATTGCAAAGAACCTTTGGTGGACCTGGACACCTGAAGCCATTTATCTGTTCAAGGACATGGATGCAGACCTCTGGGACAACACCGGCCACAATCCCATTGCCATGCTGGGGGCCATTGAGCAGCCCCGACTCGAAGAGCTGGAAAGGGACGAGGTTTTTCTTGCAAGGATGGACTCAGTCCTTACGGAACTCAACCGCTATCTCAATGCCCAGACATGGTTCAAGAAGGTAAACGGCTCCACCGGAGAGGGGTACTTCGCATATTTTTCTGCAGAGTTCGGCCTGCATGAAAGCCTTCCATTGTATTCCGGAGGCCTGGGAATCCTTGCAGGAGATCACATGAAGTCCGCAAGTGATCTCGGACTCCCCATGAGGGGCATCGGCCTTTTATACAAACACGGCTATTTCCAGCAGTACCTGAATCCAGACGGCTGGCAGCTCGAAACCTATCCCACAAATGACTTCTACAACATGCCGCTGTCTCCTGTTCGAGATAATGACGGCAATCCTCTAATGGTCCAGGTGGAACTGGACAACAGGAATGTTTATTGCCAGGCCTGGGAGATCCACGTGGGCAGGGTAAAGATTTACATGCTTGATACGGATGTGCCCCTCAACAGCAGAAAGGACAGGCAGATTACCTCTCACCTGTACGGGGGCAGCATCGAGACCAGGCTGGAACAGGAAATCGTGCTTGGCCGGGGAGGTATAAGACTCCTCAGGATGCTGGATGAGGTGCCGGCGGTCTGCCATATGAACGAGGGTCACTCTGCATTTATGGCAATCGAAAGGCTTCTGCAGCTCATAAAAAATGAAGGCCTCACCTTTGACGAAGCCCTTGAGGCCGTCAGGGCTACCAGTGTCTTTACCACCCATACACCAGTGCCGGCGGGGATAGACAGGTTTCCCAATGATCTGATGCGGCATTACTTTAGCAGGGTGGCCGACGAAATCGGCATTGGGATAGAGAGATTCCTGGACCTGGGCCGCATTCAGCCAGGCAACCAGAGCGAGGAATTCTGCATGGCAGTCCTTGCCATCAAGATGGCTTCACAGACCAACGGGGTCAGCAAACTCCACGGTGAGGTCTCTAGAAACATGTGGGCGAAGATATGGCCCCAGATCCCAAAGCACGAGGTCCCCATCACCCACGTGACCAACGGCATCCATACCCTGGGCTGGCTGTCGCGAGAGATGTCCAGGCTGTATGAAAGATACCTCGGATCCCGCTGGATAGATGAGCCCACTAATCATTCAATCTGGAAAAGGGTTGAACACATTGCAGATTTCGAGCTGTGGAGAAGTCGGGAAAGACTCAGAGACAGGCTTATTTCCTTTGCCCGCAGAAGGCTCAAGAAACAATTGGAAAACAAGGGGGCACCTAAATATCAGATAAAGATGGCAGACGAGGTCCTTGACCCCGAAGCCCTTACCATCGGTTTTGCAAGGCGTTTTGCCACCTACAAGCGGGCTACCCTCCTTTTCAGAGACGAAGAAAGGCTAATCAAGATACTGACCAACCCCTCAAGACCTGTCCAGATCATACTCAGCGGCAAGGCGCATCCCAAGGACAAGTTCGGCAAGGAACTGATACACCAGGTAGTCCAAATGGCCAACAGGCCCGAGCTCAGGAACCATATTGTCTTCATAGAAAATTATGATATTGAGGTGGCACGGTACCTGGTCCAGGGAGTGGATGTATGGCTCAATACTCCGAGAAGGCCCATGGAGGCCAGTGGAACCAGCGGGATGAAGGTCACAGCCAACGGCGGAATAAATTTAAGCATACTCGACGGCTGGTGGGTGGAGGGCTTCAACGGCAAAAACGGCTGGGCAATAGGTGCCGGTGAAGAATACGATGATTATGAATACCAGGACGAGGTGGAGAGCAGACTTCTTTACGAGCTCCTGGAAAATACGGTTGTGCCGCTGTTTTACACTCGCTCCGGCCACGACATCCCTTCGGGCTGGATAGAGATGGTAAAGAATTCCATTCAGACCACCTGTCCCTACTTCAACACCAACAGGATGGTAGAGGAATACAGCTCAAAATTTTACCTGCCCAATGCAGCCAGGTGGAAGGTGTTCCTGGAAACCGGCTGGAAGGAGGCCAGGGAGCTTTCTCAGTGGAAAAAGAGGATCTATTCTGTATGGAACAGTGTTAAAATCGTTGAGGTCCAGCTTCCCACCGGCGGCTCTCCAAAGGTAGGGGACAGGATTCCCATCACTGCCACGGTATTTCTTGGAGAGCTGACACCCGATGAAGTCAGGGTTGATGCCTACATAGGACATCTGGATGAAAAGGGAGAACTTGTGGAGGGCCATCCCCTGCCCCTCCTGTACACTGGAGACACCAATGACAAAGGTCATGTCTTCAGGGGCAATCTGCTTTGCCTTTCCAGCGGCCAGATAGGTTTTACCGTAAGATGTTACCCGTACCGCAAGGAGCTTGCCCATCCCTTTGAAATGGGGCTTCTCAAATGGTGGGACAGCAAGGGCTAAACTGTCTTTATCCTGAATTGGATGTTCAGTCTTCCTGCAGCGCCGGTTTCAGGGTCCTGGGCATAGACCAGCAGTGAACAGCTGCCGGAACCTGCTGTCTCAACTGATCCTGAAAATTCACTTGCCCGTCCGCTAAAGTGCAGATCCGTGGTCATTTCCCTTTGATCTGCTGAAATCAGCCTGGCAGTCAGCTTGAAACGCTCCGGGTTCCACCTGCCCCCTGCACAGGTGGGCATTCCGCAGCTCAAGGTCACCTGGACCGTGAGATTCAGTCTTCCTTCCTTCAATCTGATTTGCTGGCCTGGCAAAGGATATACTGGCTGAAGGCAAAGCTGTACAGACATGTTTATCCCGTTTTATTGCTTAATTACATCCAGGAGCTGGCTGTGAGCGAAAATTATGGTGTCTGCCCCTGCCAGTTTCTCTGCAGGCAGTGTAGTAGTTATGGCTATGGTTTTCAGGCCTGCATTTTTGGCTGATTTTATTCCTGAGGGAGCATTCTCCACAGCACAGGCATTTTTGCTTCCGTTGATGCCAAGTGCCCTCATTGCCTTGAGATATGGATCAGGATGGGGCTTTCTTCTCTTTACCTGGTCCCCTGTAATGACCTTGTCAAAGAGGGAGAAAAGGGTCTTGGGAAGAACTGCCTCAAGTATTTCTCCGTGGGAACTTGTCACCAGGGCCAGGCAACATCCCTGTCCCTTCATCATGGAAAGTAAATCAGGGATTTCGGGGAAGGGCTTGACCCGGCTCTTGAAATCTGAGACAAATATCTCCTTTTGTCTTTTCAGCACCCTCTTGAATTTCTCCTGGCTCATGGTGCAGCCTTCTGAGGAAAATAGATTCACTGCAATTTCAGGTTCTATGGCCCCTTCGTATAAATAGAGGATGTCCTCTTTTACCTTGAAGCCATGTTCCCGCAGGGCCTTCATCCAGGCCTCCACGTGAAAACGCATACTGTCAAGTACTACCCCGTCCATGTCCAGCAGAAGCGAAGGGGCTGTTGTTTTATCTGGCATATCTTTTCTAACCACTTAACAGAAGTTTAAGGAGGGGACTTAAGGGCAGCGCTGCCCTGCAAGAAAAGGACGATTACTCATGGCTGTTGCCGGCCGTGGAGTTTGTTTCAAAAAAGAGACTTGCTGCCTTTTTAATATCCAGAAGGCTGCCGTATCTCTTGACGGCGTCCTTGTCATCCTTGTCAAGCATCAGGTCTATTTCAAGATGTTTGTCCCTCAATATGAATTTCAGCACGGTCTTTCCGTCCTGTGTTATAAGTATCCCCTTATAGCCCTGGCAGTAAAAGGTTTCTCCTCCCATTACCATGGCTATCTTTCCCCACGCCGGATCTGTCAAGGCCTGATCTTTCCCGTTGCTGCTGGCTCCAGTGACAGCCAGCACAAGTATTTCCAGTTCTGCACCGTCGCTTATACGGCTGTATTTCTTGTGGATCTGCAGGAGTGATTCCGTTTTAAGAAATATCTCCCCCGGACAAGACCTCCAGCCGGCAAGGGCCCTGGGAAACCATGCAAGAAGCGGTTCAAGCGATTTGTCTGGTGGAGACGACCTGCCGCAGTTGACATATACTTCTGCCGCTGAAGCCTTTCGAACCAGGCACACTGAGATGAAACCGACTGCAAGGGATAAAAAGAGCAGCACCAGGCAATACTTCGAAACCATGCCTGTCCGGCTAATGTTTCCTGTCTTCACTATGATTGTTCTCCACAGTCTATTTGATGCAGCTGATTTATTTCATTGAGGATATCATATCCCATATCAGAACACCATGTTCCCTGCGGTAGATGTCGCTGTGGGCGCCGCCTCCTGAAAGATAGGCATTCTGGTAAATCACCTTGTCTGCATTTATGTAGACAATATGTTTTAAAGGACCCTCTTCAATGACCGCTCCGGTTTTGTCTGCATGCAAACAAGTCAATTCAGGAGGGTTTTCCCCGCTGCAGAATTCATCATAACTCTTGTTGTTTCCTGCATAGGGTCCAAGTAACATGGCATCCATGGCCAGATCAAATCTGGATGAAGTTAGAAAGACCCTTGAAACACTCGAGCACATGTCGTGAAAGAATAGCCCCCTGTCGTGTTCCTGTCCCAGAAGGCGTTTTATAAAAAAGGCGCCCTGGAGGTTTATGAGAATGAAAGGGCTGGCGATTTTCCTTGTCTGAATTGGTTCTTTTCTGTAGATGACAGGCCCGGCACATGCTGCAACACTGGAAGCCCTGGCACCGAAACTGTGTCCGATTACAACCAGGGGAAGAGGCCTGCTTTCATCCATGGCCCTTGGCAGGGTGTCATGAATCAGTACTCCCAGCCACATCAGTCCAAGCTCGTCGGCATCATAGGCCTTTACCGGAAAGCTGAAGGCTTTGTACAGCGGCCCCAGCCAATCACTCTGCCATTGGCTTGGCCAGGTGACCCCGATAAAAAGGGGACGAAAATCTTCCCGGCGTCTGTCCGCTGCCTGCTTGATGTTTTTGAGGATGGTGTTGAAATTTCTTACCGCCTCTTCCTGTACGGTGTTCCAGCCCATGGTAAGTACCACGACATGGGTAAATCTGCCGGTTCTCAATTGCCGGGCCAGGGAGGCCCTGAGGACATCCAGTGCATCCCAGCTCTTCACATAGGCCTTTTCAGGGGGCACAGGGACTTCCGAATGGTATCCGCTACAGGCTTCAATGAGCTGTCGTGTTTCATTGTCTCCCGGCTGGATATATGCATTGTAAAGGGCGCAGTTTCCTATTCCGAAAGGGGCATTGATATCCTGAATTATGTGGGAAATATAGAGTATCTTCTTGTCCACCACCTGGCTGTATGCATCCTTCCTGCTGAGTCCGTCTTCTGGTATTCCCCTCACCAGGATTTCATCTGCGGATACCACCTTTTCCACCGGGCTCTTTTCTATTCCAATGATATATCCGGGAAAGTTCAGGCTGATGGCCCCTGGATAGTAAAGAACAGAATGAAAGAGCATGGTGGTCTTGCCGCCGGTATCAAGTGCGGCTTCAGGATTGCTGAGAGCCCTTTTGGGGACCTGTGCGCATCCTGCAGCCAAGAAAGCCGTTGCCAGTAACACCAAAATGTATCTTTTCCGCACCTTGTCCATGTCTTCCCCTTTGTTTTCTGCAGTCTGCACGCTAGATACTGCAGGCAAATAATTAAAAAAGCAGAAACGGTTATTTAAAGACAGACTTTATTTCCTTTACCCTGCCCAGGATTTCCTCCTGATCAATGGTCTTGAGTTCGCCCTTTTCCATGAGGAGCCTTCCTGCAACCATGACATCTGTGACATCAGATCCCTTGGCTGCATAGACCACCTGGGATTTACAATTATAGCAGGGTCTCAGGGAAGGACGGTCAAGATCCAAAATTATCAAGTCGGCCTGTTTGCCAGGGGCCAATACCCCGAGGTCCTTCCTTCCCAGGGCAAAGGCAGCATGAGTGGTTGCCATGGCCAGCACCTGTCCCGCTGATACGACAGAAGGGTCTTGGTCTGTCCCCTTGGGCAGCTTGGCAGCCGTGTCCATCTCGCAGAACATGTCCAGGTCGTTGTTGCTGGCAGCACCATCGGTTCCCAGGGTGATGTTTACCCCCTTTTCAATCAGTCTGGCAATGGGCGCCATGCCAGAGCCCAGTTTCAGGTTGCTTTCAGGGCAGTGAACCACGTTTACCCTGCGCTCTGCCATGAGGTCCATATCCTTTTCCTCCAGCCAGACACAGTGAACTGCCAATAGTTCCGGGCAGAGAAGGTCCAGGGAATCCAGATATTCTACAGGGCTTACGCCTCTTATTCTCTTTATTTCTTCTATCTCCCATCTGGTCTCTGAAAGGTGAATTACCATGCGAAGATTCAACTCGGCTGCGGCATCCCGCGCCTTTTCCAGGAGTTCAGCACTGCACGTATAAGGGGTGTGAGGACCTACTGTTATGGTGATAAGCGGGTCATTTCGCCACTTAAGAGCCATGTTTCTGGTTGCCTTCAGGGCCTCAAACCCCGATTCGAAGGCAGGAGACGGAAAATCAAAAAGTCCCTCACAGAGCCATGCCCGCATCCCTGCCTTTTTCGTAACCTGTGCTATGGTTTCCTCGAAAAGATACATGTCCACGTAGCTCGTAGTGCCTCCGCGAATCATTTCCGCACATGCCAGCTCGGCCCCCAGGGCAATAAGTTCCCTGTTGAGTCCTGCTTCTGCCGGGAATATATGCTCCTCAAGCCATGTCTTAAGGGGCAGATCGTCTGCCATTCCGCGAAAAAGCACCATGGGCGCATGTGTATGGCTGTTTATGAGACCAGGCATTATAAGTCCTGAAGGACGGCGCAGATCCGAAAGGTCCCGATATCTTTCCTTCAGCTCATCATAGGTGCCGACTTCCAGGATCTTGTCAGAGACTACTGCTGCAGCTCCGTTTTCAATAGCCTGCCCGTCCGGGCCGGCCAGAAGATATTCTCCGGAGACCAGGAAGCCTTTTTTACTCTTCTTCATCTGGGTACTCCATGAGAAGACCCTCAAGGAGCCTTTCCAGGTTTTTTTCTGATTTCTCGGCCTGGGCAACCACGTCCTCTATAAGGATCGGCCTGAAGTCGTCCGGATTGTTTACGTTAGCAATGACTGAAATGCCCAGTACTTCCATGCCGGCATGTCTTGCAACAATCACCTCGGGGACAAGGGACATGGCTACTGCGTCGGCTCCAATAAGTCTCAGGTATCTGGTCTCTGCAGGGGTTTCCAGACTGGGACCTGGTACGCAAACAAAGACCCCCTCCCTTAACAGTATGCCGAAGCTTCCGCCCACACCCCTTGCCAGCTTCCTGAGGGCCTGGCTGTAAGCATCGGAAAGATCTGGAAACCTGGGACCCCATTCTTCGATATTTTCTCCCCTCAATGGATTATCCGGTATGAGGTTTATGTGATCCTTTATCAGCATGAGATCACCGGATTCAAAGTTGAGATTGAGCCCTCCCGATGCATTACAGGTGACAAGCACCCTGCTGCCTGCCAGGGACATGACCCTTACAGGCAATGTCAGCTTCCTGGTAGAATAACCTTCATAGTAATGAAACCTTCCCTGAAACAATGCACACCTGGTCCCGCCAATGCGGCCGACCAGCAGGTTGCCGGCATGCTCAGGGGCTGTGGAGACCGGGAAATTTGGTATTGCCCTGTAGGGGAGAGACAGCTCCACTTCCATGGCCTCGGAAAGCCCGCCAAGCCCGGTTCCCAGCATTATGGTTACCGACGGCCTAAAGGGCAGCCTTTTTTCCAAGAATTCCAAGGCTTCTTCCACTTTTTGTCTGTATGAATTCATTGCATCATGCCTCATTTAGCGGAAGATTTATAATATGGACACAGATCCCTTAGGATGCAGTCTCCGCAAAGGGGTTTTCTTGCCTTGCAGATCTTTCTTCCGTGGTCTATGAGCAGATAGGTGATCCTGCCCCAAAGCTTTTTGGGAATCTTTTCCATGAGCTCTCTTTCTATCTTTACAGGGTCTTTTTCCCTTGAAAGCCCAAGGCGGTTTGCCAGACGCCGGACATGAGTATCCACTGCAATACCCTCAGTGACTCCAAATGCATTGAACAGCACAACATTGGCAGTCTTTCTTGCCACTCCAGGAAGTCTGAGGAGGTCCTTCATTGTGTCCGGCACCCTGCCGCCGAATTCCTCCACGATCATTTTAGCAGCAGCCTTTATGTTTTTTGCCTTGTTTCTGAAAAAACCACAGGACCTGATGATTTCCTCTATCTCACCTACATCGGCCTCAGCCATCTGCCTGGGACCTGGAAATTTCTTGAAAAGTGCCGGGGTGATCATGTTTACCCTGACGTCTGTACACTGGGCTGAAAGAATGACTGCAACCAGGAGCTGAAACGGGTCCTTGTATTCAAGGGCTATGTGGGCCTGGCCATATTCTTTTTCAAGCCTTGTGATTATCTCTTTTATCCTCTGCTTTTCCGTCATGAATTTTCAGTCCTTTCTAAAACTGGAATTTTTTCCTGGTCCAGATTCCTGCCCCTATGAGCAGGAGATGAGGCCCCATAACTGCAAGAAGCGGAGAAAGTGCTCCTGTCTTGCCCATGGAAATCAGCATATTCCACAGGGCCCAGACTGCAAACCCCGTCCCTGTTCCCAGCACAAGGCCGAGTGCAGCCCCTCCCTGCACCCTGAAAAACACCAGGGGCAGGCAGGCATAGAGAAGGGTGAAGCCAAGCAGACTGTAAAAGAGCTGGCTGAGAAGCGCTGTCTCTTGCTGGTGATATGGAAGGGAAAGGCTTTTGAGCCTGAGCAATGCCTTGAGAAGCTGGGAGGCACTGGCCTCCTCCACAGGTGTCTCCACTGCCACCAGGTCCTGGGGTGCCAAGTCTATATTCACGGACAGCTGGTTGAAAAACTTACTTTTGCCTCCTTCTTCCCTGACCCCTTCTGAAAAAACCCACCTGCCTTCTTCATACCGCCCTTGCCTTGCAGCTATTATGCTGGAAAGTTCATAACCGGAATCGAAAAACAGCCATTCCAGGTCGGCCAGCACAGAGGCATCAGGCAGCAGGATTTCAGCACTGAGTATGCTGTTTCTGCCCCGGTAGAAGAGCCTCCCCCCTTCGGCCACGATACCGCTTCGGGCCTTTTGACCTGTTTCCCTGGTCATGATGATGCTTGCTGCCCTGTCGGCCTGGGGCACGATAAAAAGCTTCATCACGGTAAAAAGCATGGAAAGCAGAAGGGCAGAAGCCAAGATGGGCATGTAGATCCGCCAGACAGAAATACCGATGGATCTGAGCGCCATGAGCTCCCTGCTTTTTCCCATGGTAACCAGGGTCACAAGACCAGCCAGCAGTATTATAAGCGGGGACAGTTCATAGATGATTCTCAGGGAAATCAGGCCGAAGTAAACAGAGACCGTGAAAAAGTCTGCTCCTGCATCAAGAAAATCGGGCAGGCTTTCAAATGCCTCTATGAGGAGATAAAGCCCTGTGAGCCCGAAAAACAGAACCAGCAGATAGGACATGAAACGCCCGGTTATGAATCTTTCAAGTATCATCCGGCTTATCCCTGGAGAGGTCCTTTCAGGAACAGTCTTCTGTAAGCCGCAAGGGTCAAAATTGCAAGTAGAAGGTTTGGGATCCATACCCCCAAGAAGGCAGGCAGATCCCCGTCTTCTGACAGGGTGGTCCCGAACAGTATTGCAAGGTAATAGGCAAGAAATGCCGCAAGCCCTATGCAGATGCCCTGTGACATGCCTCCCCGGCCGAAAAATATCCCCAGTGGGGCTGCCAGCAGACTCATTATGAAGGCACCGAAGGGGATGCCTACTCTCTTGTGAAATTCAACCAGGTACTTCAGGCGTTTTTCTGTTTTAATGGACTGGTCCCTGCTTGCATCCAGGAGTTCCCAGGTGGTCATCTCTCCCCTCCTCTTCCTGCCTCCTTGTTCCGACACACTTGTGATGGAAAGAAGATATCTTTGAAAATCCACCGTGTCAGCCCGCTGATAATCAGGAGAGACACTGAACAATCTTCCGTCCAGAAGCTTCAAGACTACATGTCCCGACCTGGCATCTATGGAGAGCCCGCCCTTTCTGGCCAGGATATCGTAGGCAAAGGATTCATTCCTGGCATCCCTGATAAAGACCCCCTGAAACTTTCTGCCCTGCTCAGAGGTGCTGTCCACAAAAAAGGTCAGCCCCCTTGTAGGCGTGAAAAATCTCTTTGCCGGGATTCCCCTCAGAAGGGCCTTTTCCGTGATATCTTCCATGAATTTTCCTGTCTCCCGTTTTGAATATGGAACCACCACTGCAGATACAAGAAGGGCAGAAACAAGGGCCGCAACCGCTATGACAAGAAGGGGCTTAAGCAGCCGGGAGGGACCGATACCGCAGGAAAACAGAGCAACTATCTCGCTGTCCCTGGAAAAGCGGAGAAATGCTATCAAGACTCCAAGCAGTGAACATATTGGAATAAGGACATAGAGAAATATGGGAAGCATGAGAAGGTTAAGCTTGAGAAATTCCTTGAGACTGATACCTGCAGCCAAGAGGGGCTCCACGTGGCTGAAGAGCTTTCCCACAAGGAAAAGAATGCTCATTGCCCCAAGTGAAAAGATAAAGGGCAGCGCCACTTCCCTGATTACCATCCCGGTTAGGATTGAAGATTTCATTAATGTCTTAGAATATCCACGTTACCATGGCAGTGCCGGGTCAGATGGTGGCCCCTTTTTCCAGATCTGACAGATATTCCGAAACCGCCTGCTGCCACGGCCTCATTTTCCTCCCAGTAAATTTCTTGAAACGGCTGGTGTCGAGAACGGAATATTCAGGCCTGGCAGCCGGCCTTGGAAAACTTTCGGAAGGAACCGGTTTCAGGGTTACGCCCTTTATACCCCTTTTTTCAAATACAAACCTGCATAGGTCAAACCAGGTACAGGAGCCGGAGTTGCAGCAGTGAAAGACGCCGCACAGGTCGTGCATAACGAGCATTTTTATCCCCCATGCCAAGTCCCTGGTGCTGGTGGGAGAACCTTCCTGGTCGTTTACAACAGATAACTCATCCCTTTTTTTGGAAAGATCCAGCATTGTAGTGATGAAATTCGGACCATTTAAGCCGAAAAGCCAGGACGTTCGAATTATGAGGTAATTATCGCACCTGGCCTCCACCCTCTTTTCACCCTGAAGTTTTGACTCCCCATAGATATTAAGCGGGGCCTTGGGCTCGTCCTCCTTCCACGGACTCTTCTTCGAGCCGTCAAAGACGTAATCAGTACTGATATGGACAAGAAGCGCGCCTGAATCCCTGCAGGCAGATGCCAGAATGCCCGGGCCTTCTGCATTTACGGAAAAAGCGGTCTCCTTCATGGATTCGCAGTCATCCACCCTGGTAAACGCAGCACAGTTTATGACTATTTCAGGCCTGTAATGCTTAAATACCTGCCTTACCGCCTTCTTGTCAGTGATATCCAGTTCCTTCCTGGTAAGAGCAGTCACCTTGAAATTGGAAGAAAACTGCCTTGTGACGTCTGCACCGAGCATCCCGCCGGCACCTGTTACAATCAGCCTTTTCATTACTGTCCGTACTGCGTGCGGTAATAATCCAGGTATTCACCCGAAATGATTCTTTCCCACCACTGCCTGTTTTCAATGTACCATTCCACCGTCCTGTCTATCCCGTCACCAAAGGATACTTCCGGCCTCCAGCCAAGCTCCTTCATTGCCAGTCCTGCATCCATGGCGTATCGGCGGTCATGGCCCGGCCTGTCCTTGACAAACTGGATGAGGTCACGGGAAAGGCCCAGTTTTTTCAGAATTGCACCGACCACTTCCAGATTTTTTTTCTCACACTGACCCCCAAAGTTATAGATGGCACCCGGCCTGCCCTTTTCCATGGCTGCGAGGCACCCCCTGCAGTGATCCTCTACGAAAATCCAGTCCCTGACGTTCTGCCCGTCTCCGTAAACGGGCAGTGGCCTTTTCTCAAGGCTGTTGATGATCATGAGCGGGATCAGCTTTTCAGGGAATTGAAAGGGGCCGTAGTTATTGGAGCAGCGGGTAATCACCACGGGAAGGCCGAAGGTCTTCCACGCCGCCCTGCAGAAAAGATCCGAGGATGCCTTGGATGCAGAATAGGGGCTGTTGGGAAGCAGCGGATCGTCTTCCCTGAAGGGAGGGTCATCAGGCCCCAGGCTGCCGTAAACCTCATCGGTGGATACATGGACAAATACACCCCTGCATTCACACTGCCTGAACGCGTCCAGAAGGACCTGTGTCCCCATTACGTTTGTTGCGATAAAGGGTGAGGCCTTGAGTATCGATCTATCCACGTGGCTTTCTGCGGCAAAATTCACCACTGAATCCACCTCTTTCATGATAGATCCGGCAAGAGAACTGTCTTCTATCCTGCCCCTTATAAACCTGTAGCGCGGATGATTCTCAAGGTCCTTCAGGTTTTCCGGGTTGCCCGCATAGGTCAGGGCATCAAGGTTTATTATCTCGTAATCCCTTGTTTCAAGAAGAAGCCTTATGAAGTTGGATCCTATAAAGCCGCAGCCGCCTGTTACAAGTATTTTCATTTGCACGGATCTCCTGCAGTCCTTGGTCAGTGCTGCTTCTAAAGTTTGATGCCAAATTCCAGGAAATCACTGGTTTCCATGTCGGAGGGATAATTCTGACGAAAGAATTCCACCGCCCTTTTCTTGATGGCCTTGGCAGAATCAAGAGTCAAGAGTTCTGCCGCAAATGCAGCACAGTCTTCCTGGTTGCTCTGTCTGACCAGCCTTTTGTTCTTGGGAACGGCCATTGCATTCATACTCAATTCATCAAGCCCCATGCCCAGCAGCAGCGGGACATAGAGCGGTTCTCCAGCCATTTCACCGCACATACCCACTTCTATGCCGGCACCATGGGCTGCATCAACTATCATCTTGATCATCCTCAGCACGCTGGGGTGAAGCGGTTCATAAAGATGGGAAACGGCATCATTCACCCTGTCTATTGCAAGGGAATACTGGATGAGATCATTGGTCCCGATACTGAAAAAATCCACCTCCCTGGCCAGGACATCTGCAATGAGGGCAGCAGAAGGCACCTCGATCATTATTCCCGTTTTCATATTGCTGTCAAAGGAAATTCCATCCCTGTACAGTTCCTCCTTGACCTCGTTCAAAAGATTCTTGACTTCAAGAATTTCGCTCTTCCCCGATACCATTGGAAAAAGGAGCCTTATTTCACCAAAGGCACTTGCTCTCAGTATTGCCCTGAGCTGTGCCCTGAAAAGCCCCCTTTCCTGCAGGCACAGACGGATTGCCCTGAGACCCAGGGCAGGATTTATCTCATCTCCAAGGGATACGCTGGAAACAAACTTGTCCCCGCCTATATCAAGGGTCCTGATGGTAACCGGATACGGAGAAAGCCTTTCGGCCACTTCTTTATAGGACTGAAAGAGTTGTTCTTCCGTGGGAAGCCCCTTTCTTGCAAGATATAGAAATTCTGTTCTGAAGAGGCCGACACCTTCTGCTCCATGCTGAATTACCATGGAAACTTCGTTCAGCAGCTCCATGTTTGCCTTTATCTTTATCCGGAACCCGTCAAGGGTTTCTGCAGGAAGATTGCTGCTCTGAACAACCTCCAGCCTGTATTGCACGTAGCGGCTGCGCGTTTTCTGGTATTCAAGAAGGGTGGATTCATCGGGATCGATAATGATACGGCCTTTCAGGCCGTCTGCAATGGCAATGTCTCCTGAAAGGCTGTGAATGGTGACGTCTTCCACCCCTGTGACGGCAGGAATGCCCAGGGATCTTGCAAGAATTGCGGTGTGTGAAGTCCTGCTGCCCAGCTCCGTAACAAAACCTATTACCTTTTCCCTGCTGATTTGAAGGGTATCTGCAGGAGAAAGATCCCTTGCAACGATAATTACCGGCTCGTCCACGGCAGAAAGGTCAACAGTAGGGCCCTGGCCTGCAAGCACCTGTTCAACCCTGTTCACCACGAATTCAATGTCTTCAAGGCGTTCCCTGATATATGCATCCTTGATCCTTGCAAATATCGCCTTTACTTGAGACAGGGCCTTCCTAAGCGCCCATTCGGCATTTATGCCTTCTTCACCAATGAGAGCAAGGGTCCTGTCATAAAGCATCCTGTCCCTGAGCATGAGTATGTGGGACTGCAGAATACTGCTGTGTTCCTTTATTTCCTCTGGAAGCTCATCGATCAGCCGATGAAGCTGTTCTTCCACGGTCTCAACGGCCCGGCGGAATCTTTCCCTTTCCTGCGGAATCTGATCCTGCGGAATCTTCTTTCTAAGTGTCTTTGATTTTCCATCATCAAGGAGAAATATTTTTCCTATTGAAATTCCTGGAGAAGCTGCAGTTCCCTTCAAGATCTCCATGTCAGATTTTTCTCCCAAAAAACATGAGTCTGTCTCTAAATATCGAGGATTTTGTGTCCCGCTGTTTCAAACGGCAACCTCAGTCAATTTCACCGAAGCGGCTGGCCACTAGTTCCGAAAGGGCTTCTACTGCCTCCTTGGCATCAGGACCTTCTGCGCAAACTATCAGCTCGGTACCCCTAGGACAGGCAAAGGTCAGGACCTCAAGGATGGATTTGCCGTCAACAGATTCACCATTTCGCGTAAGCCATACCTTTGATTCAAAACCGCTGGCCAGCTGGGCAAATCTTGACGCAGGCCTCGCATGCAGTCCGAGTCTGTTCAGGATGACCACCTGTCTTTCAATTTTCATGGCACGAAATGCCCCTTACCTGATCTTTT
>JALVJO010000106.1 GCA_027028245.1 Deltaproteobacteria bacterium | reverse complement strand
CAGGAAGTTGAAGTGCTCAATAAGGGAGGCCCGCTCATAGTCAGCGTCAAAGGCTCCAGGGTGGCCTTGGGAAAGGGGCTTGCCCAGAAGGTCATTGTAAGCCCTGTTGCCAGGTAAATTTATCCCTTAGATCCGCAGGAATTTTGTTGTGCGGGATGTTTTTCACAGCTTGAAGATATCCCCTTTTAAGCAGCCGGAAGCTTTCAGGTGCACCTTTCTTCCCTGAAATTTTAAGACGAAGGAGTCTTGATATGCCCGCTTCAACAGATTTTCAAAATATTTGTTTCATAGGCGGCGGCCAGATGGCTGAGGCCCTGATAAAGGCCGTTGCTGTAAAGGGCGTTATTCCTCCCAGCGACATATTTTGTTCAGAGCCCCTTGATGAAAGAAGAAGATACCTGGAAAAAACTTACGGCATAAAGACCTTTTCAGACAACCAGGAGGCAGCTGCCCTGGCAGAGGTTATTCTCCTGGCTGTCAAACCCCAAGTCATGGATGTAGTGCTGGCAGATCTGAAGCCTGTTGTGACCCGGGACAAGCTGGTAATTTCCATCGCAGCAGGCGTAACCGTTTTTCAGCTTGAGGCAGGCCTTGAAAAGGGAACAAGGGTCATCCGCGTCATGCCTAATACCCCGGCCCTGGTCCAGGAAGGGGCTGCAGCCCTCTGCCGGGGAACCCATGCCCTTGCGCATGACATGGAAAGGGCCCTCAGGCTCTTCGGGGCTGTGGGAAAGGCAGTAGAAGTTTCCGAGTCGCTTATGGATGCGGTAACCGGTCTCAGCGGCAGTGGTCCGGCTTACTGTTTCCTGTTCATCGAAGCCCTGATACAGGCCGGCATAAGGGAGGGGCTTCCCAGGACCACAGCTGCAGAGCTGGCCATTCAGACCGTGATAGGTTCTGCCAGGATGTGCCAGGAGACCAGAAGACATCCCCAGGAGCTGGTTTCCATGGTTACCAGCCCCGGCGGCACAACTATCCATGGCATCTATCACCTTGAAAAACAAGGGCTATTGGCAGCCGTCATGGATGCTGTCAGGGCTGCAGCAGAAAGATCCAGGGAGCTTGGCGGCAAATAGCCGGACATTTTCCAGGGCATGAAAGAGAAAGAGGAGAAAAGACCTGCCTGCTGTCATCTGTTTTTTGGAGAATGGCAGGCGGTAAGGCCAGCGTGCCTGAAGGTCCTTGAATCCCGGTTTCCAGGGCTGTCTGAAAAAGAGATAATAATAGTCCACGGGGATGAGGCCAGTGAGTCTGCAGTGCTGGAAAGACTCAAGACCAGGGACCTTTTTGTCTCCAGAAAGGCGGTGGTCTACCAGGAGCCTGATTTTCTGCAGCCCAGGGGCAGAAAGAGAGAACTGAATGCCAGGCTTCAAAAGGCCCTTGATGAGGGCAAAAGAGACAGGGCAGCAAGGATACTTGCTGCGGTTATGAGGGAAAAAAGGCTGTCTTTGGCAGACCTTGAAAGCGCCTCCAAGGAGGTTTTGGGAAAGCTGGCCCTTCCCGCCGGCATAGACAATGCACAAGTCATTGAAATCGCACGGGAATTTTCCGGAAAGATCCAGGAATTGCTCAGTGAGCCCGAGAAATCAACTGGAGAACGCATCCTGGAATGGGTCAGAAAGACGGCAAAGGGAAACAAGGCAGCTCAGGTATTTCTTGCTGTCCACCTGGAGCAGCCCGACAGGAGAAACAGTCTCTTGAAGCAGTTCATGGAGACATGTCCTGTCACGGACTTGAGCGGAAAGGGTGAAAGATACGGCAGGCGGACCGCCTCACTCCAGGCCCAGGTGAAGGCCTGGCTGTCGGAGCTAGGGAAAAACATAGAACCGCAGGCCCTTAAGTTTTTCGTGGAAAAGGTAGGGGAAGATTCCCTTTCAGCCCTTAAAAACGAGGCGGAAAAACTGGCCAGTCTTTCCGGCCGGAGAAAAACCATCACCCTTGAAGATGCCAGGGGACTTGTAGTCAGTCATCGCGAGGAAGAAATTTTCCAGGTGACTGATGCCATCAGGTCTCGCAACCTTCACAGGACCCTGACAAGTTTCCGCTCTCTTCTCGACCAGGGAGTCCATCCCCTGGCAGTGCTTTCTGCTGTCAGGAATCTCCTGGTAAAGATCTTGGCCCTGCAGACGGCAGTCATGTGCACAGGTCCGGATTTGGTCCGGGAAAGGATGAGTTACCAGGCATTCAAGAATAGCCACTGGAAAAGATTCAAGGCAGTTTTTGAACAGTACGATGAAAATCCCTTGGAAGGCCTCCATCCTTATTCAGCTTACCTGAACCTTGCTGCCCTTGACAGGTTTTCCCAGGGAGAACTCCTGGACATGCTGGAAGAGATGATGGAACTTGATTTTTCATTAAAGGGGGGAAAGATCCCGCCGGAGCTGGTGATGGAGTCATTCTTCTTAAGGAATTTTTGAACTGGTATTTTTATCGTGGGACAAGACAAGGACATAACCACACGGCTGGTCAACTTGATATTTGAGGCATCCATGCTGAAGCGGACAATGAGGACCGGCTATGCCTTTCTGGGAACCGGAAGGGAAAGCTCTGCTGCCCATAGTTTTTCCACTGCCTTCATAGCAATGCTCCTGGGGAAAATGGTACCGGATGCGGATCTAAACAGGCTGGTAATGATGGCCCTCATCCATGACCTTCCTGAAGCAAGGACAGGAGATGCCAATGCAGTTCACAAGTTTTATGTCCATAGGGATGAACAGCGGGCCTTCGAAGATGCTGTCTGCGGCCTGCCCTTTGGTCAGGACCTTCTTGGACTTTACAGGGAATATGAAGCAGGTGCGAGCCTGGAATCAAGACTTGCCAGGGATGCTGACCAGATCGATATGCTCGTTTCTCTCAAGGAACAGCTGGACTGCGGCAATCCCAGTGCAGCCAAGTGGATGCCGTTTGTGGAAAAAAGACTTGTTACGCCCCAGGCTAAAAACCTGGCCAAGGCAATAATTGAATCGCACTGGGCAGGCTGGTGGATGGAGTCATTCGATGACAATGGGGCAAAAAAGGAGGATGAAGATGAGAAAGGATAACCTGTTTTTTATGCTGATAGGTTTTTTGTGCATGATGTTGCCGCACACTGCCTCTGCGGATGAAGGCACGGCGTCTGCTTCAGTGGCCATTGCCTATACAACCAATACCTGGGGGTACACACAGCCTGTCCATTCCTGAGGGGGAAGGGAAATCGGAGGGATTTCCCGCAGGATCAGTTTGATCCGCAAACTGAAGGCGCAGAAAAAAGTAGACCTTTTACTGGATGGCGGCAGATTTCTTTTTCAGTCAGGCCGCCTGGTCACCGAGTCCAGAAAGAAACAGGCAGAGAAAATATTCCAGGCCTATAAAAAGATGGGTTACGACCTTGCCGGAATCGGGGTGGATGACCTTTCGGCAGGATGCAGCTTTTTAAAGAAGCTGGATCCGGAAGGAAGCCTTCTTGCCTCTGCATGCCTGTATTGCAGCAAGAGGCCCGCATTTTCACCCTTTCGCATCTTTGAGATCAGGGGCATCAAGATAGCTGTAATAGGACTGTCTGGGGGCACCTTGCCGGTCCATATTCCAGGCGGCAATGAAACTGCCCTGGATTGTTCCAATCCAGCCCTGGAAAGGTATATGGAAAAAATAAGGCAGAACGCAAATCTGATCGTTGTGCTTTCGTCCCTGTCTCCAAAGGAGGAAATGGCCTTCATAAGAAAATACCCGGCAGTTTCACTTATCATATCAAGTGGGAGGACTTTTCCCACATGGGTACCTGTTAAGTGGCATGACAGCCTCATTGTAAGCAGCCACCCAAGGGGTAAATCAGTCGGACTCATAAGGCTTTTTATTAAAAAAGACCGCACGAATTATTCCATTGCCCGATACGAAAACAAGCTCTTTGTGCTGGAAAAGGGCAGGTAAACCCATGGGGAACAGTGCTTACATTCCCGTTTGATTCTGCCCGGCGGGCCTTGCAACAGGTCCGTGGAAGGCAACAAATTATTTAAGAAAGATCGACCTGTTGAAGACCGGGCTGTTGGTTGAAAGGGTATTGAATTTTACGTCTTTTACAATAAGTGTTCCCTTTATACCGTCTCTTTTAAGATTAAAGGAGATCTTTTCAGGGTAGCTGTTCGAGGCCTTGCTTTCAAAGGTAATATCTGCCAGGCTGCTCCGGAAATTTACCGGCATGAGCGAGGTCTGCTGGTAACTTGCAACAATATTTCTGGCCAGGAACCGGCAGTTCAGCTTCACAAGGTTTTTGCCTTTCTCCAGTGGTTCCAAAGTACCTGGAAACCTACAGTAACCTGCCGGGACCCAGGGATTGAGGCATATTTCCATGAGTCTTATGGCGGTTTCCACGTCTATGTTCCCATAGCTTGTAAAGAAGGTGTTGCCCTTGAATATCCTGCCCTTGGAGGGGAGATATATCCATGCTTCGTTCCTGTCGGCAAGGAGATCAAAGACAGTTATGCCAAGCGGGCCTGAACCCCTGATCCTGAGATGGAGATCCTGACCCTGGCTGAAAAACCATATATGGACATTGAATGAGGGCAATTTTCTGCCGCGGTTTGTCATGCAGAGGCGGCCCCGAATATCGAGTCCCTTGATACTCTCTGCCCTGGCAAGGAGATCACCCCTGAGATCCCCGGTTTTTTTGGGGACAGGGCCGATTATGGGGCCGGAGGGACCACGGAAAAGGCTGCATCCGCAAAGCTGCATGAAAAACAGGGGCAGCATCAGGAGAACTGCTGCGTATCTCAGCCTGGAGAAGACCTGCGTGAAGGTTTCAAGCATATTTCAACTGCCCCTGGAAATCCTGCTGATGGTTCTTAATTTAAATTGTGACAGCTTGAGAAGCTTTTTAATCCCCTAAACCAAGGAGGGCAAGTGACCAATGAACGAGAACATACTGATAAAGTGTCCAGGATGCGGGATAAAAAACCGCATCCCCCTGAACCGGGTCAATGACAGGCCCAAGTGCGGCAGGTGCGGCGTGCCGCTATCATCAGCCGGCGGAGAGCCTGTAAAATTCACTGATGCCGATTTTGAAAGTCTCGTCAGTTCCTCTAAGGCAGCGCTCGTGGACTGCTGGGCTCCATGGTGCGGGCCGTGCAGGGTTATTGGACCTGTTGTGGAAGAATTGGCAGCAAAGTATGCCGGAAGGGCACTGATCGGCAAACTGAACGTGGATGAAAACCCTGTTACCGCACAGAGATATCAGATTAGGAGTATTCCCACCCTGTTGTTTTTCAAAAATGGACAACTTGTGGACACCCTGGTTGGAGCAGTGCCTGCCCAGCAGATAATACAAAAGCTTGAGACAATTATCTGATCCCGAAGTTACAGAGCAGAAATCCCTTCTTCAAGAAGCCGCCACCCAAGGTAGGCAAGGTATGTAAAAGGGGTTTCATGATTGTTTCCCGCCATGTATGGTAGAGAATCTGCAGGCGCGGTATCTCAATAAAAGATGCAGAAAGGGTGTTATTAATGACGGACAACATAAGTTTTGGTGCCGGCATGAAATGCAGTCCGGAAGACATTACCCACGTTTGGGAAAAGGTCAAGGTCCCCCTGGGCAGCCGTTCTTATGAAATACTTATTGGGCCGGGCCTTCTCACCGAGGTCCCGTCAAGGCTGAAAGAGGCCGGGATTTCAGGAAGACTTTTTATTGTAACCGATTCAAATGTAGAGGATCTCCTGGGCCATGACCTGCTGGCCCTTCTGGAAGCAGAAGGTTTTAAAGCAGATCTTTTAAGCTTTCCTGCAGGAGAGGAATCAAAGAACATGGATACAGTCCTGATGCTTGCCAGCAGACTGGTTCAGCTCGGTGCCGACAGACAAAGCCTCCTCCTTGCTTTGGGGGGAGGAGTGACAGGGGACATATGCGGGTTCCTGGCCTCTATTTACATGCGTGGCATTTCGTTTATCCAGCTTCCTACAAGCCTTCTGGCCCAGGTTGACAGCTCGGTAGGTGGAAAAACAGGGGTGGATCTGCCGGAGGGAAAAAATCTCATAGGCACCTTTGCACAGCCGGCCGGGGTATTTGCCGACATCGGAGTGCTGACCACGCTTCCAGCCCCTGAACTTAGAAACGGCCTGGCAGAGGTAGTCAAATACGGGGTTATCAAAGACAAAGATCTTTTTAAATTTCTCGAGGAAAAATGGTGGGATGTGATAAACCTTGAACCTGAAACCACAAGTTTTATTGTAAGAAGGGCCTGCGAAATCAAGGCAGAGGTAGTATCAAGGGATGAAAAGGAAGGAGGGCTCAGGAGGATCTTGAATTTCGGGCATACCATTGGTCATGCTGTGGAGGCCCTGTCTGGTTATGTTATACCCCACGGCGAAGCAGTTTCCATGGGTATGGTAGCTGTTTCGCGCATATCCCTTGCCCGGGGCATAATGACAAGGGATGAGCTGGACAGGCTGCGGAGCCTCCTGGAACAGTTCAGGCTGCCTGTGGAGATACCTGAAAGTCTGGACAGGCAGGCTATTGTCCAGCTCATGAAAAGGGATAAGAAGGTCAGGGATGGAAAGGTTCACTTTGTCCTGGCACACGGAATTGGAGAGACCGTCATAGTGGACGACGTAACTGGCAAAGAACTCGAAGCTGCCCTGGGCGCCTGAGCTGCAAATCAGATTGGCATATCTGCATAAAGCTCAGGAACCTGGCAGAAAAGTTAAAACTTGACTTTTTGTTTACAACAAGCTTAATTTCTTAAAAATATTATAATTATTTTTAACAGTAATTTATGCCTTCTTACAAGCGAAAGGACCTGGAGACAACCAACCAAAAAGCGGATTCGGCCGTTATTCCTGACGAACTTGACAGACAGCTCCAGGCTGCAGCAGCTGAAATAACGCGGGATGCAGCTGGACTGGCTGCAGAAATAACAGGTGCCGGCAATTCACCTCGGAAGTCATCTTCCAATGAGCCGGAAGAGGATTGTCTCAGGCTGGTTCAGGATCTTGTCTTCCACACCATAGGATATGCTCACCATTTTTCCCTGGTCTTGACCAGACCATATACGGAACGGATAGTACCCAGGCTCCTGGCACTTTTCAGTGACTGCTTTTACCACGAATTCTTTTCCGGGCAGGACCGGCCGGGTTCCTATGAATATTTTAAGATGGTCTTTGCCCAGGACTATCTGTCGTTTTTCAGGGAAATGGAAGAAGGAGGCATGCTTTCTCTGCCTCCTGTAGAATATACTTCACGGACAATAGATGCATTAATGGATTCAGCTGCCCTGCAATCCAATGAATTAAAAAAAGACAGCAGGGCAAGAGACCTTATTTCCGAGTTTGTCGAAAAACAGGCCTTCCTGAAAATCTCCAGGGTAGTTCTCTCCTTCTAATAACAAAAAAGATCTGATGACATTCCAAAAGGCATTTTCTTTGCTGGAAAACGCCCTGGAAAAGGGGCGCCGGGTAATTGGACTCAAAACGCAGTCTGTTTCCTGTGCTGGCTATGCCCTCTCCAGGGTCATTAATTCCAAATCAAGACCTGTAATTTGGATATGTCCTGACAGGAAAACTGCTTCCACAAGGGCCAGGGAACTAAAGTTCTTTCTTGATGGACGTGTCCGTGAATTTCCGTCCTACGAGCATGCCGTCTTCCTGCCACTTATCCCGTCGCCTGAAAATTCAGCCGGCAGAATTGCCGCCCTTTATGACCTGTTGGAGAACAGGTCTTCCGTAGTGGTAATGCAGGCCTCTGCACTGGCAGAAAGGGTGATTCCCCGGAAGCAGCTTTCTAAAAATGCCGAGCTTGTCATGGCCAAGGAGGAGACCGACAGGGAGGAACTCCTAAACCGACTGGTAAGTGCCGGTTATGAACCCATGACAAGAGTGGAAAGGGTGGGGGAGTTTTCTGTCAGGGGAGAGATAGTAGATTGTTTCCCGCCTGGCTGCATCAGGCCTGTCCGCCTGGTCTTTTTTGACGATCTGGTAGAGGAAATAAGGACCTTTGATCCGGATACCCAGCGTACCGCCGGTTTTCTGGACGAAGTAATCCTGCTGCCCGCCAGGGAGATAGTCCATTCAGAGGAAAATGTCTCCTCCGCTGTGGAAAGGGTTATCGGTCATGCCAGGGCCCTGGATATCTCCGCATCCGAGGTGAATTCCATAATCCAGAACCTGGAACAGAAGAGGGAGACGGAAAACAGCCTATCCATAATGCCCTTTATATATGACACCTTGGATGATGTCCTTTCCTATGCGCCAGAGGATGCCCTGGTCATCATTGAAGACGGCCTGCTGTGCCAGAAAAACCTGGAGGATTTTCTAAAGAGGGTATCGGAATCCCATGGCAGCCAGCATGGAAAGGGCAGACTCACGGCAGAATTGCACCAGTATTACAGTAATGCTCAAGAAATCTCCAGCAGGCTTTCCAATAAAAAGAAAGTTATCCTGAATCCCGGGAACCTGCTGAGCAGGAATTCTTTGTCCTCTCCGGGGCTTATGCCAGTACCGGATACGGCAATAGAAATTGCCTGCATAAAAAAGGCCCCCCTGGCCCGGGGAGCCCTTTCTTTTAAAAAGGGCGCAGCAGTCTTTTCGCCATTTGCCGAAAGGATCATCCGCTGGAAGGAACAGGGAACCAGAGTGGTGATATGCTGCCAGGCAGAATCCAGCATGAAAAGGATGACCGGACTCCTTGAGCACTATGGTATCCCCTGCACCAGGCTGGATCAAAGCTTTCCCGGCAGGGGGTTCATTGCAGTCATGGACAACGCGGGATTTAGCCCTGGTGTGTATCTGGTTGCCGGCTTTGTCGCCGGGGGATTTGAGATGCCTGACCAGGGCCTTGCTTTGGTCCCCGACCACGAACTGTTCTCATTCAGGCCGGCAAGGCGTGGAAAAAAGAAGACAAAAGCCTCCCCGGTATCCATTTCAGATATCAGGGAAGGAGATCTGGTTGTTCACAGGGACCACGGGATCGGACGCTATCTCGGCCTTTCTGCAATGACAGCCACCGGTATACCAGGGGAATTCATTAACCTCGAGTACCGCGGTGGAGACAAGCTCTACCTGCCGGTAGACCGCCTGGGTCTTCTCCAGCGTTATGTGGGCGTGGAGGGGCGGGAGCCGAAACTCGACAAACTGGGTACAGGTGCCTGGACGTCCCGAAAGCGCAGGATCAAGAAGGCAATAAGGGAAATAGCCCATGAGCTTGTTGAACTTTACGCTGCACGAAAGGTACGCCGCGGCATATCCCTCTCTGCTCCGGACGAGATGTATAGGCAGTTTGAGGCAGCCTTTCCCTTTCAGGAAACACGAGATCAGCTGGATGCCGTAAGTGACATACTGGCTGATCTTGCTGCAGAATATCCCATGGACAGGCTCCTCTGCGGGGACGTGGGTTTCGGAAAGACAGAAGTTGCCATGAGGGCTGCCTTTAGGACAGTGCAGGACGGTTACCAGGTTGCAGTCCTGGTACCCACCACCCTCCTTGCTGAACAGCACGAAAGAACCTTTAAACGAAGATTTAATAGATTTCCTGTAACTATCGAATCAATCAGCAGATTTAAGACCAGGCAAGAACAGAGGCAGGCAGTGGAAGCTCTGAGGGCCGGCACCCTGGATATCCTCATTGGCACCCACAGGATCCTTCAGAAAGACATTGTATTCAAGCGCCTGGGCCTTGTGATCATTGACGAGGAACACAGGTTCGGCGTCCGTCACAAGGAACGACTCAAGCTTCTTTCACGAAATGTAAATTGTCTTACTCTCACCGCAACTCCCATTCCCCGCACCCTGCAGCTCTCCCTGCTGGGAATCAGGGATCTTTCAACCCTGGAGACACCGCCTTCCGGCAGGCAGTCCGTACGGACTTTTCTGGCAGAGTACGACGATGCTGTTGTCAGGGAAGCCGTCAAGAGGGAAATTGACAGGATGGGACAGGTATTTTTCGTGCACAACCGAGTCAAGGGGATACAGCGGGTTGCAGAACATCTTCAGAGGATTGTTCCAGAGGCAAAAGTAGATGTTGCCCACGGCCAGATGGCGGCTTCGGAGCTGGAAGATATTATGGTCAGGTTTGTAAGGGGTGAGATCAACTGTCTGGTATGTACTACAATAATCGAGTCTGGCCTGGACATACCTTCGGCCAATACTCTCCTTGTAAACAGGGCAGACCGACTTGGAATTGCCGATCTCTATCAGCTCAGGGGCAGGATAGGCCGCAGCAGCCAGCAGGCCTACGCATATCTCCTGGTTCCAGGCCTGGACTATCTGGCCAAGGACGCAGCATCCCGCCTCAGGGCCATAATGGAAACCAGCAGGCTTGGTTCAGGAATGAGTCTTGCTATGCATGATCTCAAGATCCGCGGTGCAGGAAATATCCTGGGCGTAGCCCAGGCGGGACAGATAGCAGAGGTGGGCTATGACTTGTATCTTGATCTTCTCAAGGAGGCCGTGGACGAAATACGCGGCAGTTCCCCGAAAGAGCGCATAGAGCCCGAAATTAACCTGCCGGTTCCTGCCTTCATCCCGGAAGATTATGTATCGGATGTGCATGAAAGACTGGAGCTTTACAGGCGGCTTGGTACCATAGAAGACGAAACCGACGAGGAATTTCATGCCGGGGACATGCTGGATCGCTTTGGTCCCCTGCCTGAGGAGGTGCTGAATCTCCTTAAGATAATGAGAATCAAGGAAATCTGCAGAAAGCTTGGCTGTGTCAGGCTGGATGGTACCTTTTCAGGCAAATCCATGTTAATATTGACTTTCAGTCCATCAGGGCCTTCCGATCCGGACGCCTTGCTTAATGAATTAAAAAACAACCGCCGCTTTTCCATGCTCAGTGGAGAAAGGCTGGCAGTAACCCTGAAGGGCCGGCCGGAAGATCACATGGGAATTCTCGACATGACCTTAAAAACATTGCACCATATTCTGACACTTAATAAAGATTAAAAGGTAAAAAAATTAAATTCTAATGAATAGATACATAGAGAAAACGGTAAAAAGCCAAGTTTTCAGGGGAATAAGTTACTGTATTTCAGGTGTTTTTTTATGTCTCCTGGCTGCAGGAGCTGCCCAGGCAGTTATAGTTGACAGGATTGTAGCCATTGTAAACAGCCATGTGATAACCCTTTCCCAGCTGGAGAAAAGGGCAAGGCCTTATCTCAGGGAATATTTGAGCGAGGACATGAGTCCGGAAGAGAAGGCCCAGGTCAAGCAGACTATTTATTCCAAGATCCTGCCCCAGATGATAGACGATTATCTAGTAGAACAGGAAATAGAGAGGTTGGGGATTTCGGTTTCTGATCAGGAAGTGGATCATGCCATTGAAAATGTGTGCAGGAATAACGGGATTACCGTGCAGGAGCTTGAGGAAAAACTCAAGCAGGACGGTACCAGCATGGAAGAATACCGGAAGCAGGTGGCAACCCAGATCGAACGGGCCAGACTTATAAATTCGCAGGTGCAGTCCAAGATAGTTATAACCGACGAGCAGGTTAGGGCGTATCTAAGGGGTGAAAATTCATCTTCTGAATACGGCGGCCCCTATTACATCCTGGATCACATCTGTGTTGTACCCGAATCCGATGCCCCTTCTGCAAAGGCTGCGGCGGAACAAAAGGCAGAAGAGGCCCTTAAGGCACTGGAAGATGGGGAAGATTTCGCCGAGGTTGCCAAAAGGTATTCCAGCCCTGTTCCCATTGCTTCTGAGCTCAGACTTGGTGTTTTCAGCCTGGATGAAATGTCACCATCCATAAAGAAGGCCGTTGAAGACCTGAAGCCCGGCTCGTTTTCCGGGGTTATTGAAACCCCAATGGGCTTTCAGATACTAAAGCTCGTGGGAATTTCAAGTTCCAAGGAAGAGAATATAGATCCTGCCCTCATGGAAGAAACCAGACACAAGCTTTATAACCAGGAGATAAACCAACGATTTCAGGATTGGCTCAATGAGCTGAGATCAAAGTCTGCCATAAGGATACTGTTGTAGAACCCGCTCTTGGACTGAAAAGATGGCTATCACATGACAAAAGAATCCATAGGTGAATTTCTTAAGAGGGAAAGGGAGCTGAGGCAGATCACCCTTCGAGAGGTGGCGGAGGGGACCAAGATTTCCATAAGACGACTCAGATCCATTGAATCGGATCAGTTTCACGATCTGCCTGCAGAAGTCTTTGTCAGGGGTTTTATAAGATCCTATGCAGAATACATAGGCATTGATCCGGAAGATGCAATCCTCCGTCTGGAGGAGAATCTGCCCCAGGAAGAGCTGGAAATAAAAAACGTCAGAGTATTATCTCCCGGGAGTACAGAAAAATCCAGGCCCCCTCTCTTATTCGCAGCTGCTGTTGCTGCAGCCCTCCTTATTCTCGCAGGGATATGGTTCTTCTTTTTTCAAAGCCATGAATTTAAGATTCCAAGCCTTCCGGAGTTGACTTGGCAGTCAGGATCAGGCCAGAACTCTTCCTCAGCAGCCGGAGAATCAGCTGCAGTGCCCGGGCCTCAGATACTTCTTGAACAGGAATCAGAAAATACCACATCCAAAGGCATTGAGGCCGGCAAGGCTGCCCTTGAACCTGACTCTGTAAGATCACATCCCTGAGCTTCATTTGGCTATGCTTGCCAGGCACTGAAACTTTATCCAGGGCACAAAAAGGATTTTCATGGCCCCTGTCCTTCTTTCCACACCTGCAGTAGTAATTTCCACCCGCTCCCTTGGAGAATCCGATCTCTTGATCAGCCTCTTTACTCTTGAATCAGGCAAGATCAAGGCTGTGGCAAAGGGTGCCAAGAAAAGCAAAAAAAGATTTATGAATGCCCTTGAACCCTTTACTGAGATTGATGCAAACCTTGCAAGGAGCAGATCCTCCGGCCTGTGGCGCCTGGATTCTGTGGTCATAAAAAGGAGCCATGTATCCATCAGGCAGGACTACAGCCGTTTTCTTTACGGCTGCCTCTGTCTTGAACTTCTGGAGCTTTGGCAGAAGGAAGGGGCGGAGGAACCCGAAGTTTTCACTCTCTTGAAGTGGTATCTGTCCAGGCTTTCAGGGGACAGTCTCCCCATACAGGTCAGCCTTGTTTTTAAGGCAAGGCTGCTGAAGAGTGCAGGACTCATGCCCGGCATTAAGGAATGCCGGGTCTGCGGGTGCATCCCTGACAGGGGACCGGTATCCTTTGACCGGCGAACAGGCGAGATATTCTGCAGCAGTTGCGGGAAAAATGCAGCTTCTGTCGCTGAAATAAGCCTTGGAACTGCCAGATGCATTGAATTCATGGTAAACAGCAGCCTGGACCGGGTCCAGCTACTCAAACCCAGGCCCGATCAGGTGACAGAGGCATGGGAATACATGAAGCTGCTTCATTGCCGCCATCTGCAGAGGCAGCCTGCTTCTTATAGGCTTATACCACATAATATGTACATAGGGAGGTATAAATGATAAACAAAAACGGGGAGCTGGAGGGCCGATTTGTCGTCGACCAGCTTAATGTTCAGGAGAGCTGGAGGCTCTTCAGGATACTGGCAGAATTCGTGGACGGTTTCGAGGAAATGGCAAAGACATTTCCCGGTATTGCCGTATTCGGCTCGGCAAGGGTGAAGCCCGACGACACGTACTATCAGCTGGCTGAGACCATAGCATCCAGGCTTGCCAGGGAGGGTTATTCCATTATTACCGGAGGCGGGCCCGGTGTCATGGAGGCGGCAAACAAGGGCGCATGGGAACAGGGGGCCATTTCCGCAGGTCTAAACATAAAACTCCCGCATGAACAGCATCCAAACCCCTATGCAAACATAAGCCTCGATTTCAGGTACTTCTTTGTAAGAAAGGTAATGCTTGTCAAATACGCGGTTGCCTTCGTATGTCTGCCAGGGGGGTATGGAACATTGGACGAGTTTTCCGAGGCAATCACTCTCATTCAGACCAAAAAGATCAAGCCCTTCCCGGTAATCCTGGTGGGAAGTCATTACTGGAAAAATTTCATAAAATGGCTGGAGGAAAGTGTTCTTCCAAATGGCATGATCTCTGCCGAAGACCTGGAGCTTTTTCACGTGCTGGACGATCCTGATCAGGTGGTTGAAACCATCAAGGAACTGGTGCCTATTGCAGAAAATCATGGGGGTTGAAGGCCGCCTGAGCAGAAAGGGATTGTGAAAGAATATTTAATTGACCAGATTTAATTATTCATATATATTTTATCCACTTTGATTTTATGGAAAAGGAGAAGAAGATGAAAAAGATTGCATTAATCGTAGTTTCAGCATTTTTGGCCATGGGATTTGCTCTTTCCTCGCCTGTTTTTGCAACGGATATCGACATGATGTCAGGCATGAAATCCATTGCAAAGGAGCATGCGAAGGGCATGGTCAACCAAGGGGTTCAGAAGGCAGGAGATACAGCCAACAAGAAGATCGATGAGCTTGCCGGCAACACCACGGCGCCTGACACCAAGGCAGTTGACAAGGCCGTGGAAACAAAGGAAAAGGCAACACACGAAGTGGAAGAATTAAAGGGCGATATTGAAAAGCACAAAAAGGCTGCAGAATCAGTTAAGGAAGCCGGTGAGAGTGCTGCCCACGAGGCTGCAGGCAAATAAGAAAAGTATCCAATACGGATTGCCGAAAGGGCGGGGTTCAACCCTGCCTTTTTTATTTAGGAGGGGGCATTTGGCCTGTAAACACCAGGAAAGCTTCGTGGAGTATTTCGCTGAAGGCAAAGATTGCAGCCAGTGCCACTGCCCACCTGACAATCTGCACCTTTGTTGGGTTGTACTTGAAGGTCTTTTTGGTCATGCCTATAAACAGGAATACTATGCCGAAACCGTATACAAAGGAAGAAAGTATCTGCCTGAGGGAAGCCAGTATGCATCCAGGAAAATCCCCGCCCCGAAGGCTGAAACCAATGGCTGCAACCGTCATGGCTGCAACAAACTTCTTGTCTTCCCAGGTAAACCCGGCCCTTTTCTCGTCTTCCTTGCCTGTTATTTCTTCTGGCTGCTGTCTTTTCTTATCTTTTTCCACGTCGGTTCACCGGTTCTTTCTACATGAAATTTAACGGGTCCACGTCCATCTCCACCCTGACGTTACTGGGTACCAGAGTTTCCAATGTCCTGTCAATCTCGGAACAAAGCCTCCTGACAGCGTTCATGCTGCCCTTCAGCAGGAGCTGGTACCTGTATCTGGACTTGATGCGGGCCTTGGGGCTCTGTACAGGCCCGAGGATTTCTGTTTCCCTGTCTTTCCTTTTTGCTGCAAAGGAGTAGACTTGCCGGCTGGCCTGTTCAACAGCTGCCTTTTTCGTCCCGGAAAACCTGATGTTGATGATCCTGCCGAAGGGGGGATAGCCCAGTCTTTTTCTCAGCAGGGTTTCTGTCTTGAAAAATCCAGGAAAATCGTGCCTTGTTGCAAACAGCATGCTGTAGTGATCAGGCATGAATGTCTGTATTACCACCCTGCCCGGTACGGAGCTTCTTCCAGCCCGGCCTGCCACCTGTGATACAAGCTGAAATGTCCGTTCAGCCGAAAAGTATTCCGGCACGTTCAGGGCAAGATCAGGCCAGAGTACTCCCACAAGGGAAAGATTTGGAAAATCGTGGCCCTTTGTAATCATCTGTGTCCCAACCAGACAATCTATTTCTCCCTTCCTGAAGGCCTTGAGGAGCCCTTCCAGTTTTTTTCTCTTGCTTACCGTATCCCTGTCGATCCGGGCAACGGTTGTGCCTGGGAAGTAGTCCAGGAATTCCTGGGCCACCTTTTCCGTTCCAAAACCCGAGGCCTTTACTGCCTGGCCGCCGCACTTTTCACAGGCAGGCAGGGCAGGGTAGGTCTGACCGCAGTAATGACAGCAGAGCAGCCCGGGGCTCTTGAACTTTTCCAGGTCTTCTTTCCTGATGAGGGCCTTATTTTTCCTGTGCCATGCAAGCACTACGTCGCAAGAGCTGCATTTAAAGACGTGTCCGCACTCGGGACAGAACACATAGGTTGCAAACCCCCTTCTATTCAGAAAAAGGAGCACTTGACGGCCCCTGTCCAGGGTATCCTTTATGGCCTTTCGAAGCGGCTCGGACAGCCATTCCACTTCCTGTGCCCTGGGGGCCTTTTTCCTGCTTTTTTGTCCTCCTGCTCCTTTTCGGCGGTCCACTATGTCCACAAGGGGCAGCCGGCCCTCACCCACCCGGTTTTTCATCTCTATGAGCTGATACTTACCGATCAGGGCATTATGGTAGCTGGCAACCGAAGGGGTGCCGGAGCCGAGGATGACAGTTGCTCCTTCCATTCTCCCGCGAACCAGGGCAAGGTCCCTGGCATTATATCTGAACTTTTCTTCCTGTTTGTATGAACTGTCGTGTTCTTCATCCACTATGATTAGCCCTATGTCAGACAGGGGGGCAAAGATGGCAGAGCGTGCCCCCACCACTATCCTTGATTCCCCTGTCCTTATCTTCCACCACTGGTCCCTTTTCTGTTGCCTGGTAAGGCCGCTGTGAAGAAGACTTAAGCCATCCCCGAATCTGGCCCTGAACCACCCTGCGATCTGTCCTGTCATGGATATTTCAGGTACGAGAATAAGGGCGCTCTTGTTCATTTCCAGGCACCTTTGAACTGCCCTGAGGTAGACCTCGGTCTTGCCGCTTCCCGTGATGCCGAAAAGGAGTATCGGGCTGAAGGTGGCTGCACTGAGGGCTGTGGAAATTCGGCAAAGGGCCTCCTCCTGTTCCGGACTGAGGCTTTTGATATGCAGACTCTCCCAGTCTGGGATATTCATCCTGGATTTTCCCGGACCTATTCCCTTGGCCAGGGTCTGTTCCAGGCCACTGGCGGTGGCAGAAAGAAAACCTGCAGGAAGCGCCTCTGAAATGGCAGGTCCCAGGGGATAATAGTAGTAGGAAGATGCCCAGCCAATAAAATCCAAAAGCCCCTCTGGGATGAGGGGCCTTTGGTCCATGACTTCAATGACGTCCTTCAGTCTTTTTTCATCAGGAAATTCCTTCTCAAGGCCCCACATGATACCTGTTATGCGCCTTGGGCCAAGGGGCAGGAGAAGCCTTGTTCCTCTTTTTGGTACAGGCACATCAAAGGGCCATCTGTAAGTAAGAGGGCCCTTGAGGTGAATGGGTACGATGCAGTTCAAAAGGGTAGGGCACTGACGAGTTCTTTCAGGACCATTGGAATCAGCCATGTATTCTCAGAGGCCTTCTGCCGTTTCCTTTATGTATTTTCTGAAGGCGGGACCAAGCTCCGGGTGATCCAGGGCAAGGTGTACAGTGGCCCGGAGATAACCGAGTTTATCCCCTGCATCAAAGCGCCTGCCCTGGAACCGATACGCATAAAGAGCTCTTTCCTTTCTCAGGGTATCAAGGGCATCGGTAAGCTGGATCTCGCCTCCTATACCGGGAAGTGTCCGGGAAAGACAGTCATATATCTCAGGCCTGAGTATATATCTTCCTATTACTGCTAGCCTGGATTCAGTAACACCCGGCTCCGGCTTTTCGATGATCCTGTCCACCCTGAAGACACCTGGTTCCACCTCTTCGCCTTCTGCTATTCCGTACCGGTGGACGTCTGCTTCAGGTACCTCCTGCACGGCAACCACTGCTTCCTGGTATTTTTCAAAGACCCTGAGCATCTGATAGACGCAAGGCTCTTCCGATTCCACCAGGTCGTCTCCAAGGCACACAACAAACGGCTGGTCTCCGATGACCTGCTCGGTTACCTGGACTGCATGTCCCAGGCCAAGTGGTTCCTTCTGCCTCACAGATACCACTTCAATGAGTCTTGAAATGTGGCGGACTTCGTTCAGCAGGTCCAGCTTTCCCTTTTGGGCCAGAAACGTTTCAAGCTCAAAGGAATAGTCGAAGTGATCCTCGATGGCAGACTTGCCGGAGGCCGTAACCAGGACCACCTCCTTAATGCCCGAGGCCACAACCTCTTCCACGATGTACTGGATGGTAGGCCTGTCCACAACCGTTAGCATCTCCTTTGGAATCACCTTGGTGGCCGGCAAGAACCTGGTGCCGAGACCTGCAACCGGTATGACCGCTTTTGTAGGCAGCATGTATTTTCTCCTCCTCAGTCTTCCAGGGTGGAAGTATCTCCCACGTCAAGTCCCAGCTCCTGGGCCTTGAGAAGTCTTCTCATGATTTTTCCAGACCTGGTTTTTGGAAGCTTTTCGGTGAATTCTACCTCTTTTGGCGTGGCAATGGGGCCCAGTTCATGGCGAACGTGGCGCACAATGGCCTTTCTGAGCCCTTCGGAAGGCTCCTTTCCAGCCCTGAGCACCACGAAGACCTTTATGTTTTCACCCTTGATGGGGTCGGGCAGCCCGATGGCCGCGGCCTCTGCAACAGATGAATGGCTCACCAGTGCGTTTTCCACATCTGCCGTGCCTATCCTGTGACCTGCAATGTTGAGTACATCATCAGAACGGCCCAGGACGGAAAAATAGCCGTCCTCATCGCATACGGCCACATCTCCTGTAAAGTAACAGCCGGGTATGACGTTCCACACCTCCTCATACCTTTTGGGATCACCGTAGATGGTCTTCATCATGTAGGGCAGGGGCTGCCTGAGTACCAGGTTGCCCCCCTTGCCGGCTTCAACAGGATTGCCCTTTTCATCCACCACATCTGCCACAACTCCGGGCATGGGTTTTCCGCACCTGCCAGGCTTGTTGGCCATGGCAGGCATGGTCCCGAGTATGGGAGAAGCTACTTCAGTCTGCCAGAAATTATCTATGCAGTGGCCGTTGTTCTCAAGGATTACCTCCTGGGCAAAATGCCAGGCCTCTGGGTTCAGGGGTTCACCGGCACATGCAATGATTCTCAGGGTGGAGCGGTCGTATTTTTCAATGTGTTCCTTGCCGAACCTCATGAACATGCGAAGGGCAGTAGGGGCGGTGAACATGGTGGAGACACCGTATTTCTGCACCTTTTCCCAGATCACCCCGGGATGCGGGTAATCCGGAGCCCCTTCTCTCATGAGTACTGTGGCCCCTGCCACCAGGGGACCGTAGACAATATAAGAATGTCCGACTATCCAGCCTATGTCCGACGTGGACCAGTAGACATCCTTGTCCTTAACGTCAAAAAATGCCTTGGTCAAATAATAGGTACCCACCATGAACCCCCCGTGCACATGCACCACTCCCTTGGGTTTCCCCGTGGTGCCGGACGTGTAGAGTATGAAAAGAGGGTCCTCAGAGTCCATGACCTCCGGGGCGCAGCGGTGGCTCTGGGAATTCAGGAGCTCCCAGTAATCGTCTTCCCATTCATTCAGCTCTATCTTGGGTTCCTGGCGCCGAAGTACTATCACGCTGTCCACATAGTCCAGATCATGGAGGGCATCATCAACCACTGCCTTGAGGCGGACCACCTTGCCCCTCCTGTAACCCACGTCTGCACATATGACAGCCTTGGCCCTGGAATCCTCAATCCTTGACCTGAGGGCGCCGGAACCCATGCCTGCATATACCACAGAATGAATGGCCCCTATCCGTGCACAGGCAAGCATGGCAATGGCACCCTCGATGGTAAGGGGCATATAGATGATGACACGGTCTCCCTTTTTTATTCCCTTTGATTTGAGCCCGTTGGCAAACTGGTTGACCCTGTCCCGAAGCTGTCCGTAAGTGGCGGTAAGCTCTTTACCCTCCTCGGAAAGCCATATGAAGGCCACCTTGTTCCTGCGCCATGAGTCGGCATGGCGGTCCAGTGCATTCATGGTGATATTGGTCTTGCCGTCCACGAACCAACTGTGGTTGGGAAGATTTATCTGCCTGACCCTGGTCCATGGAGTGAACCACTCGAGTTCCTGGGCTATCTGTCCCCAAAAACCCTCTGGATCACGGATGGAATATGCATATACGGATTCATAGTCCTTTATAAATGCCTGATCCTTCACCCTCTGGGGCGGTTCTATCTTGTCCTTTATCTGGGTCAGGGCCTGTATCTGAGAATCGAAGTTAGATGCCACCTGGATTTGCCTCCTCTCGTTTGTCTTGATTTGAAAAGGCAATTTATCCCCATGAATGACAAAGGTAAAGATTCGAGGAGCTGATTTTCTTTTCTTGACATTTTGAGCATTTGGCACTCTATATTCACCAGCAAATTCTTCCCTGCAGGGAAGTAAGCCCAAATGTTAATTTTTCAGGAGAGAAAAGATGGCTGACAATAAGGAAAACAAGAAGGAAAATAAATGCAGCAGCTGCACCATATCAGATTGTAAATCCAGGGGTTCCGGCGACAAGGCCTGCCTGGATCATATCAAGAACAAGCTTGTCATACTCTCGGGAAAGGGAGGTGTTGGAAAGAGCACAGTTGCTGCCAACCTTGCAATAGCCCTGGCGGAAAAGGGAAAGAGCGTAGGGCTGCTGGACGTGGATGTTCACGGACCGAGCATTCCCCGAATCATGGGCCTAAAGGGGAAAAGGGCAAAGATCAAGGAGCCCTGGCTGATGCCTGTGAAATGGACTGACAACCTTAAGGTTATCTCCCTTGGCTTTCTCCTGCCCGATGACAACGAGGCGGTTATCTGGAGGGGGCCTGTAAAGGGAAGCCTTATAAAACAGTTCATCGAAGAGGTGGCATGGGGAAACCTGGACTACCTGGTGGTGGACTGTCCGCCTGGTACCGGGGATGAACCTCTTTCTGTCCTTCAGATACTTGGAAACGACGCCAGGGCAGTAATCGTTACAACCCCCCAGGCTGTATCCATAGATGATGTCAGGCGTTCCATCACGTTCTGTGAAAAGGTGGGCAACCCCGTGGCAGGGATCATTGAAAACATGAGCGGTTTTGTCTGTCCCACCTGCGGAGACACGGTAGACATATTCGGCAGTGGAAACGGGCAAAACCTTGCCAGGGAAACCGGCATTAAATACCTGGGTGCAATACCCCTGGACAGGGAAATCGCCCAGTCAGGAGATGCCGGAAAGGCCCTTACTGCACTTTCTCCGGATCATCCGGTGAGAAAGGCCCTTAATGAGATAGTAGAAAGGCTTTGAGGCGGGCAAGGATCGGCGTATTTCTTTCAAGGTTCACCAAGCCGCTGTGCAGATTTCAAATTTTTCCCGGATACAGACATCACCAATCTCAGCGGCTTGACTGCGGCTGAAGTTGGCTTCCTTGTGGTGAAGCCTTTCAAGAAACACCCCCTTCCTTGCCCTTCCTTGTCCAGGGACAAACCGGGAATGCTCCTGCTGCGGAAGGGAACAGCCTTGAACAGGGTGTTTTTCGTTTTGAGGCTGGTCGGATATTTCTTACAGGGGTCTTGTGCGGATTGGACGTCTTCTGTCACCCGGCAGTGTCAACTTGAGGCTGGTGCCCTGATTCACCCTTGAATCTATTTCTATGCCGCCTCCCAGCTCTTCTATGATGTGCCTGGTAAACGTGAGCCCCATGCCGAGATGCCCGGTCTTTGTACTGAAGAAGGGATGAAATATCCTGGGTAGAAGCGGAGGCCTGATTCCCGGCCCGGAATCAGATACTGCGATTCCAATGCCTCCTGCCTGGCTCAAGGGAGCTGAAAATTCAAGTACCACAACTGGTTTTCTTTCAGATTCCAGAAATGCCTCGCATGCATTAATGAGCACGGGCTCCAATGCCTTCATGAAGAGGCTCCTGTCAGTTATCACCAGACAATCAGCCTCTTTCTGCCTGTCTTCTATGCGTAGTTCTGCGTCAAACTGTCCTGTTATGTCAGTTGCTGCCCTGCATGACAGTTCCCGTATGGAGCCGGCTGATTCCTTGGTGAATCTGGGTCTTGGAAGCTGAATAAATTCGGTAAGGACATCCAGGAGCATCTCAAGCCTGCTGGATTCTTCAAGGATTATCTTTGCATATTCTGGTTTCTCAAGCCTTGATTTCAGAAGTCGTCTTGTAAAACCGCCTATGGCCAGGACAGGATTTCTGATCTGGTGACTGATGTCATCAAGCATCCTGCCCAGATAAACCATGCGCTCAGACTGTTGCAGCATCTTTTCCATGTCCTTCAGTGCAGAAATGTCGTTGAAGGTGATAATGTAGACCTCATCACTGTTCCGCTTCCAGTAGTGGCATGAAAAAAAAGCCATGAAGGAACCAGACGGCAGCCTGCAAAGGAGACATTCTCCTTCGAATTCCCCTTTGATGCGCGAAGTCTTGAGAATGTTCGGCACAAGAAATCTTCTGTCATCAGCCATGAAGATCCTGGATACATGCCGGCCCTTGAGCTCACCTCCTTCAGTACCAAGGAGCCATTGGGCCTTGGAGTTAAAAAACACCATGTTTTCCAACTTATCCAGGATTATTATGCCGCTGTTTACAGCGTCCAGTATAGTGTTCAATGTTTCCCTGTCGCCGGGTTCCTGAAGCAGCCTGACAGCCTTAAACCCCTCTATTGAATTCATAACCTTTCAGCCAGTATATGACCTGAGTGCTCTTTAATTGACCATCCTTCAGGGACCAGCACTGTGGTGAACTCATCCACCATCAAAAGGGGACCTGAAAACCCGTCTTCCAGGGACAGCTCCCCTTTGTTAATCACCGGCACCTTCCTTATGCCATTTTCAAAGACAATCCGGGTTGTCCGGACATTTTTTTCACCGCGATGGGAACTGTGGCGGCTTTCTTCCTCTAGTCGTGCAGAGACTCCTTGTCCGCAGTTTCTTTGTATTTTCAGCCGGCACCTTACGGCTGTTACCTCCAGGGAGGTTTCAGGCAAGTCGTAACCATAGAGTCTTTTGTGGCATAAATGAAATTCCTGCTCCCATTTTGAATTAAATGGGATGGTAATTTCAAAGGACTGTCCCTTGTATCGGACATCAAGGAACCTGCGGACATCAAGGTCATCACCCCCTGGGCTGCGGTTCATGGAATTTTTCAGTTTTCTGATCAATTTGTCAAAGACCTTCTCCAGCTGAGGCCTTATGTTACCACGGCTGGTGAGAAAAACAGCTGCCGAGCCTTCGAACACAAGATCAGCTGCAGCCATCCCCTGGGCAGAGAAGACTCCTGCCATTTCGGGAATAATTATCCTTTGAATGCCCAGTTCCCCTGCTATTTCCATGCAGTGAAGACCTGCCGCACCGCCGAAACTGACCAGAACAAATTCCCTGGGATCAAAACCCCTTTCCAGGGATACGGCCCTTATGGCCTGTACCATGTTTATATTGACAAGCTGGATGATGCCCAGGGCAGTTTCTTCAGGGCTCAGGCCGAGTTTTCCGGCAAGACTTTCCATGAATCTATTGACACGCCTTTTCCGGAGCCTCATCCGTCCGCCAAGAAAATCCCGGGCCCTCAGCCTTCCTAAAAACAGGTTTGCATCGGTTACGGTAATCTTATCACCCCTGCCGTAGCATACTGGCCCAGGATCTGCGCCGGCACTCTCCGGCCCCACCTTCATCAGCCCGCCTCGATCTATCCAGGCAATGGAGCCGCCGCCTGCACCCACGGTGTGAATGTCTATCATGGGAAGCCCCACGGGATAACCTTCTATATTGTATTCCCTGGTATATGTAAAATCTCCAGAACAAAGGGATACATCCGTGGAGGTCCCGCCCATGTCAAAGGTTATGATGTTTGTGCAGCCCAGTGCCCGTCCAAGTTCCAAAGAGGCCGCCACCCCGCCTGCAGGTCCTGAAAGAAGGGTCGTAACAGCAAAGTTTCCTATATCCCCTGACGGTCTGCATCCCCCGTTGGATTGCTGTATTAGGATTGTTGATCCTGGGAGAGAATCCTCCAGGCGCCGCACGTATCTTCCTATGACAGGGCCAAGATACGCGTTCAGCACAGTGGTGCTGGTGCGCTCGTATTCCCTGAATTCCGGCATAATCTCGTGTGAAGGGCAGGTGATCATGCCCTGCTTCCTGAAGAAAGAGGCGATCATTTTTTCATTTTCCGGGTTTGCATAAGAATGAAGCAGGCACACTGCAATGCTTTCAATCCCCCGATTCCTGCAGAGGGCGTATGCCTCTTTCAGCTCTTCCAGGGAGGGCTCAGAAAGAATGGTGCCGTCAAAAAGGGTGCGTTCGTCTATACCTATTATGTCCCGGCCTTCTATTACAGGCTTCGGCCGCCTCACCATGAAATCGTAAAGGGCAGGCCGGTTCTGGCGCCCAATTAGCAATATGTCTTCAAAGCCCCTGGTTGTAATGAGACAGGTCCTTGCCCCCTTTCTTTCCAGAAAGGCATTGGTCCCGACCGTGGTCCCATGTACTATCTCCAGGTCTTGCGGCCTGAAATCCCCTAAAAGCTCCTTTAGTCCCTGTACTATAGCCCTGGAAGGATCCTTTGGGGTGGAAAGCACCTTCCACCTCCGGCACCTGCCTGACGGATCCATAAAGACCAGGTCAGTAAAGGTCCCGCCGGTATCGATGCCAAGTATAGCTGCAGCAGCTGAATGGCTGCCTGCAGTATCTGCTGAAGGCTTGTTATTGACCCAGGAGGACATGCTCTATATCAAGTGTCTTCGTATCCACCAGTGCCCATCCGGCCGGCTCCTTGTTGCCGAGAATTGAACCGGGATTGAGAAGCAGGGAACTGCTTGTTTTTTCAAGGTGCCAAAGGTGCGTGTGACCAAAACATACAAGGTCATAGTCGCCTGATCTGGCAAGCCTTTTGGCAATTCTGGGGTCATGGATAAAAGATATACGGATCCTTTCGTATGTCAGCTCCCCGATCCATCCGTGGAAGGACACCCGGTCCTTCCTTTCCTGGATTCTCATGTTCAGGAGTTCAGGATCTCCCATATTGTTGCCGTAGATAAGGTGCACCTTGCCGGAGAACGAGTCGAATTCCTCCATGAGAAAGGGAGAGACAAGATCACCGCAGTGTATGATCTCCTCGGCTTCTGCCTCCTGTGCCTGTTCTACTGCACGTCTCAGGTTCCACACGTGATCGTGGCTGTCGCTGAAAACTGCTATCTTCATTTTGCTGCCTCCTTGTGTTCTGATTCAAATTCGAGAAGCATTTTCTTGATTTTCAGGCCACTTGAAAAGCCTGTAAGCCTCCCGGTGGCACCTACCACCCGGTGGCAGGGAATGATAATGGGCAGGGGATTGGCCTTAAGTGCCTGTCCTACTGCCCTGGCCGAACCGCATCCGACTCTGCGGGCCAGGGTCCCGTATGATATTACTTTGCCGGAGGGTATCCTGCAGGTTTCAACCCATACCCTTTGCTGGAAGGCAGTTCCGCTGACTTGAAAGCTGAGTCCTGTTCCAGGGGGTATCTCACCAAGAAGGATCTTCTTTAACACATGAACAACCAGCGGTTTATTCACCCGGCCTTCAGGCCTTCTGAGGCTCAGTTTTACACTGGTGAGTGCACCATGCTGAAATTTCAATGTCACCCAGATTGGAGCAGCCTCAATGTACAGCGGTTCAATCCTGACGGAATCCAGGCCTGAAGGTCCATCAATGTTCATAGCCCATGAAGGAAATATCAACTCTCCGGGCGCCGGTATCAAGAAAGCAGCCATGCCCCCTTTCCATGTGTCCAATCCGATAGGGCACTGAGCCGAGTACCTGTGCAGCAGCCTTCTCTGAGGCCCTGCTGTTTTCAGCGCTGACAGTCCAGATGAGCTCGAAGTCTTCTCCGCCGAAAAGGACATATTTCATGAGACAGCCCGACAGCTCTCTTCCTTCTGAATATCCAGCAGTACGACAAAACACCTTCAACGCCCTGGACACAGGCATGAGTTTCTGAAATACCACGGCCTTGAGTCCGCTTTCTTCAGCTATGTGGGCAAGATCCGAGGCAATGCCGTCGGAAGTATCAATAAGACTGTTTATGCCTATGGCGGCCAGGGCCTTTCCAAGAGCTATCCTGGGATGAGGGTCAAGATGCCTGCCTGCAAGTTTTTTTTTCACCGGCCCTGGAAGGCGGGCAGCCATATCTGGATCTCTAAGGATGTCAAGGCCGCATGCAGCCTCCCCGGTGCATCCTGAGCAATAAATCAGGTCCCCCTCCCGGGCTCCTGAACGGTAAACTGCCCCTTTGGAATCTACCTCGCCAATGAGAGTCAGGGTAAGGGACAGATAATCCGAGGGAGATTTCACAGTGTCCCCTCCAACCAGTACGGCGTTGAAGCTGCTGAGCTGCCCGGTCAGGCCGCTAAGAAACTCTTTCCAGAAAGGCAGGGATGCATCAGCAAGTTTACCCGGTACTTCGGCATTGAAGACAGCCCACATGGGGCGACCCCCCATGGCAGCTATGTCGCTCAGATTGACTGAGGCCAGTTTTTTGCCGAGCTGCAGGGGGCGAAAGTAGGAAAGCCTGAAATGAACATTCTCACACAGCGTGTCCGTGGTTACCAGGAGGTTTTTCCCAGGAGAAGGAACGAGCTCGGCGCAGTCATCCCCGATAGTTTTACAGACCTGATTGGAGCTGATTTCTCCTGCCGGATGTGCAGCAAGCTCCTTTATCTTCCGGATTAACTCAAGTTCCATGGGGCCCTGGTTGCGGGTTCCAGAAATTCTGGGCTGGATGACCCAAAGGATCATCCAGCCTGAAAGCTTATTTATTACTTATTTATTACTTTACTATTTCCAGTTCACTGAAGAAGTATTTAATCTCTTCTGCAGCAGTTTCAGGGGCGTCAGAACCGTGAACCACGTTTTTTTCTATGTCTGTTGCAAAATCCGCCCTTATGGTTCCCGGGTCAGCTTCCTTGTAATTGGTGGCTCCCATGAGCTTGCGGTATTTGGCAATGACTCCCTCCCCCTTGAGGACCATTACAACAATGGGCCCGGAAGACATAAAATCCGTAAGGCTGCCAAAAAAAGGCTTTTCCCTGTGAACTGCATAAAATCCTTCTGCTTCTTTCTTGGTCATGTGAAGCATTTTCATGGCGGCTATCTCTATTTCCGCCTTTTCAAGACGCCTTATGACCTCGCCTATAAGCCCCCGCCTGACGCCGTCAGGCTTTATAATCGAAAGGGTCTTTTCCATTTTTACCTCCTGTATATATTGTGTTAAAAGGTTTAAATTTCAATAAACCTCATTAACTACCACAAGCTCGTGCTGGTGTCATGTAAATCCAGTTCCGCTCCCAGTGGCTCCAGTCTGGCAGTTTTCACGGAAAAGGTAAGTAATTGGGATGTTGAGCAAATCAGGCCACTGACAGCTACTGCCAACATGCCTATGATCACAGGATATCAACCCTGTTTCAATTATGCGTTTTAACAGCAATATTCGGCCGCAGCACAGGTATAAAGAGGGACAAGATTTCTTGACTTCATTTTTGGGCTCTATTAAATTTGCAAGACGCGCTTGAATTATCTTGAATTATAGAATTTCAGGCGAGAGTGGCGGAACTGGTAGACGCACTGGATTTAGGATCCAGCGGCCCTGCGCCGTGGGAGTTCGACTCTCCCCTCTCGCACCATTTTTTTGATGCCTGCCAGCCCTAACCTGTATAACAGTCCCGGGGCGGATTTGTTTATACTGGTCGATAAGATGTTTTTGGCCAGCTTTGTTGTAGTATTTTCAAGTGTTCGAGACAGCCATTCTTAAAAGATCCTGTCAGCCAGGCTTTTTTAACAAAAAAATCAGGAAAGGTTTTTTAAAACATGGAAATGAAGGTCAGTGTTGAAGATGTAAGCCCGGTACAGAAGCGCCTGTCAGTTGAGATTCCCTCGGAAAAGGTTAAGGATCAGCTGGAAAAGGCAGTTAATTATCTTAGAAAAACCGTATCACTTCCGGGTTTCAGGAAGGGCAAAGTGCCCAGGCGGATTATAGAAAGGGATTATGCCCACCATATCCAGACGGAAGTAATGCATAAGCTGATTGAAGAGACCCTGGGGGACGCCATAAGGCAGAGTCAGGTGACCATGCTTCTCGAGCCTCAGCTGGACAAGTCTTCCGAGATAAAACCGGATGAACCCTTTAAGTATTCGGTGCTTATGGATATCGAGCCGGAATTTGAGATCCCGGATTTCAGGAAGTTTGAACTAACAAGACCCAAGGTGGAAGTGAGTGAAGAAGAGGTCCAGGAACAACTCCAAGCCCTTAGAAGACACTTCGGAACCGTAGAAACAGTGGATGAGCCCCGTGCTGTTGAGGAGGGGGATCTTGCCATTATTGATTACACCGTATTCATAGATGGACAGGAAGCAGAAGACCTTGCCACACGTGACTACTATGTGGAAGTAGGGCAGGGCAACCTGAACGAAACCCTGGAAAAGGGCATTGTGGGCATGAAAAAGGGTGAGGAACGCGAAATAGAGGTAACCTATCCGGATGATGCCCTGAACACCAGATTGGCCGGCAAGAAGGTCCTGTATAAGGTGGTCCTCAAGAATATCCAGATCAGGAATATGCCGGAACTCGACGATGAATTTGCCCAAAGGATAGGAATTGGACTTAAAACAGTGGATGATCTCCGGGAAAGGATGAGAAGGCAGATCCTTGAAGACAAGGAGAAGGCTGCAGAGGGAGTGGTCAGACAGCAGCTTTTCGACAAGCTCCTGGAAGCAGCGGATTTTCCCGTACCCGAAAGACTGGTGGAGAAAAAACTGGACCAGATGATCGATAACGTGGTCAGTCATATGCAGGAAAGGGGCGTAAACCTCGAACAGGCAGGCGTGGACGAGGCGAAGCTCAGGGAAAAGATGCGGGAAGATGCAGTAAAGCAGGTCAAAACTGAGCTTATCCTGGACAAGATAGCCGAAATGGAAAAGGTGGAAATTCCCACTGAAGAATTGAAACGATACTCGGATTATGTCGATGAACATTACCAGGAAATGAACGTCAGCAGGGAGCAGTTCCATTCTGCAGTTTTTGACTCGGTTCTACCCAAGATTCGGGCCAAGCAGACAATGGATTTCATACTAAAAAATGTAGCCATCAAGGAAGAGGATGAAAAAGGCCTGGAAACCCAGGACCAAGACTGAATTTCCAGTTGATATTAAACCGATGATGCCATGAGGTTGAAAGTATGCCGTTAGTACCTATAGTAATTGAACAGAGTCCGCGGGGCGAGCGGGCATTTGATATTTATTCCCGGCTGCTTAAGGAGAGAATTATCTTTCTCGGCGGCGCAGTGAACGACGAGGTTGCCAACCTGATCATAGCACAGCTTCTTTTTCTTGAAGCAGAAGACCCTAACAGGGACATCACCCTGTATATAAATTCACCCGGCGGTATAGTAACCGCAGGCCTGGCCATTTATGATACCATTCAGTACATAAAGGCCGACGTGAGCACCCTTTGTCTCGGCCAGGCTGCCAGCATGGGGGCGCTCTTGCTGGCTGCAGGTGCTCCGGGCAAGAGGTTCACACTACCCAATTCAAGGATCCTCATTCATCAGCCCATGGGCGGATTCCAGGGGCAGGCAACAGACATAGACATACACGCCAGGGAGATCCTGAAGCTCAGGCAGAGGCTCAACGAGATCCTGGCAAAACACACAGGGCAGTCACTGGAAAAGATCCAGACCGACACCGAGCGGGATTACTTCATGGGCAGCCAGGAGGCCCTTGATTACGGTCTCGTAGACGAAATTATTGAAAACAGAGAAACGGCCTCCAAGGAGGATGAGTAACTATGGCAAGAAAAAAGGATGATTTTGAAGGCACTGGAGATCTCTGTTGTTCCTTTTGCGGAAAAGGCCAGGGCGAAGTACGAAAACTCATTGCAGGACCCAATGTTTATATCTGCGATGAATGCATAGATCTGTGCAATGACATCATAGCTGAAGACTATGAAGGAAGCGATGAAACCGGTTCCAGCCGGGCTTCCATCCTGAAACCGGCAGAAATAAAGGCCCTCCTGGATCAATATGTGGTCGGGCAGGAACAGGCCAAGAAGATATTGTCAGTGGCTGTCCATAATCATTACAAGCGTATTGAATCCAACGTGGCAATGGACGAGGTAGAGCTGCAGAAGAGCAATATCATGCTCATCGGTCCCACCGGGAGCGGCAAGACCCTTCTCGCCCAGACCCTGGCCAAGATACTGAACGTGCCTTTTACCATTGCAGATGCCACCACACTTACAGAAGCAGGATATGTTGGAGAGGATGTGGAAAACATCATCCTCAATCTCCTCCAGGCGGCAGATTACGACGTGGAGCTTGCCGGTCGTGGTATCGTCTATATCGATGAAATAGATAAGATAGCCAGGAAGTCCGACAGCCCTTCCATTACCAGGGATGTTTCCGGAGAAGGCGTACAGCAGGCCCTCTTGAAGATTATCGAGGGCACCCTTGCCAATGTTCCTCCTAAGGGAGGCAGAAAACACCCCCAGCAGGAATTCGTAAAGATAGATACCACCAATATCCTCTTTATAGTTGGAGGTGCATTTGTAGGGCTGGATTCCATCATAAAGACAAGGCTTGGCAAATATTCCATTGGTTTCGGTGCCAATGTGGAAGGGGCCAGGGATCTGAGTTTCAGTGACATCCTGAAACATCTTGAACCAGAGGATCTCATCAAATATGGCCTTATTCCTGAACTGGTGGGCCGGATTCCAGTGGCAGCAACCCTTGAAGAGCTTGCCAGAGAAGACCTGATCAAGATCCTCCAGGAACCCAAGAACGCACTTGTGAAGCAGTTCAAAAAGCTTTTTGCCATGGACAATATTGATCTTCACTTTACAGACGGTGCAATAAAGGCTGTAGCCGAGGAGGCCATAAAGAGAAAGACCGGCGCCAGAGGGCTCAGGGCCATCCTGGAAAAGGCCATGCTGGAGGTCATGTACGATCTGCCTTCCAGGGAAAATGTAAAGGAATGCGTAATTAGTGAAGAAGTTATCTTGCGCAGGGCTGAACCTATACTTATTTATGAAAGTAAACAGGCAGAGGCTTCTTAAAATGCCGCAAGCCCGAATGTCTTAAAGAGTTCGTGAGGTGTTTATGGATAACATGGAAAAATTCTTGACGCTTCCCCTACTGCCCTTGAGAGACATGGTGCTCTTTCCCCACATGGTGGCACCGCTTTTTATAGGCAGGGAAAGATCCGTCGAGGCCATCAAGAAGGCCATGGGAGAAAATCAGGAGATATTTCTTTCTGCCCAGAAAGATGCAAAGCTTGATGAACCCGGCAGAAAGGATATCTACAGGGTGGGTACCATAGGAACCATCCTTCAGCTCCTGAGGCTGCCGGACGGCACTGTCAAGGCCCTTATTGAAGGCAAGAGAAGAGCGGAGATCAAGAATTTTCTTCCAGAGGAAAAATATTTCATTGTAGAGGTAGAACCCCTTGCGGAAAAAAAGGTGTCCGGTGCCAAGGCGGATGCCTTAAAGCGCCTGACAGTAAGCGCCTTTGATGAATACTGCAAACTCAATAACAAGGTTCCTCCTGAAGTTGCGGTATCCATTTCTTCTCTTTCAGAGCCGGGAAGGCTGGCAGATTCCATTGCCTCTCACATTTCCCTGAAGGTGGCTGACAAGCAGGCCGTTCTCGAAGCCCTGGATCCTGTCAAGAGATTGGAACGGCTTTATACCTTCATGTCATCTGAGACCCAGATCGCCAAGATGGAACAGCGGATCAAGGAACGGGTCAAGAAACAGATGGAGAAAAACCAGAAGGATTATTATCTCAACGAGCAGATCCGGGCCATTCAGAAGGAGATGGGTCACAAGGACGAGACCCAAAGTGAAATACAGGAGCTGGAAAAAAAGATCAAGAAAAAGCGGCTGCCAAAGGAAGCTGCTGCAAAGGTCAGGCGGGAGCTCAAGAAGCTCAAGCTCATGGCCCCAATGTCTGCCGAGGCCACTGTGGTAAGAAATTACATAGACTGGATTTTGTGCCTTCCCTGGTACGACAAGACCAAGGACAACCATGACATTGTAAAGGCTGAAAAGATCCTGGATGAGGACCACTATGGCCTGGAAAAACCCAAGGAACGAATCTTAGAATTCCTGGCTGTGAAAAGCCTTGCCAGGAAGATAAAAGGGCCCATACTCTGCCTTGTAGGACCTCCTGGGGTCGGCAAGACCTCCCTGGCAAGGTCGGTGGCCAGGGCCCTGGACCGCAATTTTGTGCGCCTTTCCCTGGGGGGTGTCAAAGACGAGGCAGAAATAAGAGGTCACAGGAGGACCTACATCGGCGCGCTTCCCGGCAAGATCATTCAGTCACTGAAAAAGGCTGGTTCCAACAACCCGGTATTCTGTCTGGACGAAGTGGACAAGATGAGTTCTGATTTCAGGGGTGATCCAGCCTCAGCACTGCTGGAAGTACTGGACCCTGAGCAGAATTTTGCCTTCAATGACCACTACCTTGACCTGGATTACGATCTTTCAGAAGTGCTTTTTATAACCACGGCAAATGCCCTGTTCACCATTCCTTTCCCACTTCAGGACAGGATGGAAATAATTGAGCTTGCCGGTTATACCGAAGAAGAAAAAATAGAGATAGCAAAGCGCCATCTTATTCCCAGACAGCTCGATGCCCACGGGCTGACCCCTGCCCAGCTTGAGATAAGCACCGGTGCCCTGCAGGACATGATTCATCTTTATACCAGGGAGGCCGGTGTGAGAAATCTAGAAAGATCCATAGCTGCCCTTTGCCGAAAGGCGGCCCGGTCAATTGCCGGTTCAGCTGACAAGAACAAGACAGTTAGGATAACCAGGTCGTCTCTCAACAAGTTTCTGGGCGTTCCCCGCTATCGTCATTCCCATGCAGAGGAAAAGGATCTTGTAGGGGTTGCCACAGGCCTGGCCTGGACAGAAACCGGAGGAACCCTGCTTCAGATTGAAGTAGCCGTCATGCCGGGCAAGGGGAAGCTGACCATAACCGGGACCCTTGGGGACGTCATGCAGGAGTCTGTGCATGCAGCCATGAGCTATGTAAGGTCCAGGGCCCATCAGCTTGGACTGCCCTGGGACTTCTATCAGAAGGTTGATCTGCATGTTCATGTCCCGGAAGGGGCCATCCCAAAGGACGGGCCTTCTGCTGGTATCACCATTGCAACTGCCCTGGTCTCGGCACTCCTCAAGATACCGGTAAGACATGAGGTTGCCATGACTGGTGAAATCACCCTGAGGGGCAGGGTGCTGCCCATTGGAGGGCTCAAGGAAAAGCTGCTGGCAGCAAGACGAATGGACATGGCAACCTGCCTGATACCGGCAGAAAACGAGAAGGATCTGAAAGAGATACCACATAAGATATTAAAATCCCTTGATATCAAGCTGGTGGAGCACATGGATGATGTCCTTGAAGCCGCCCTTGAGGCTGGAGACAGGGGGCAGATATTTGCCGCTCTTAAATCAGCTGAGGCCCCTGACTGGTTCTCAAGGCCGGATATACCCGAAGAACTTCCGGCACCTCACTAGAACGCCAAAAACCGGCAGGCATCTTCGGTGGTAATGGAAAATTCTGTCTGGCTGATAAACATACCAAAGGCAGAAGCTCTTTTATGAGCAGTTTCAGTAGAGAGCAATAAAGGGGAAAGGTTGGAGATGGCAGAGAAGTGGTATGCAGTCAAGACTCACCCGAGGAAGGAATTTTACGCTAAGACCAACTATGAAAACCAGTCCATGGAGGTCTTTCTGCCTGTAACCATCCGAATTGCACGACATGCTCGAAAGGTCAAGGAGGTCTTATCCCCCTTGTTTCCAGGATATCTTTTTCTGCGCCTGCCCCATCGCCAGGAGAACTGGGTGGCTGTGTTCAGTACCAGGGGGGCGGTGGGCCCGGTCAGGTTCGGGGACTACTATCCCCCGGTGCCGGACTGGTTCATAGACGGGCTCAGGGACAGGGCTGATGAAAACGGAATAATCTCAGTTGGTACTAAGGAAAAATTCGGATTTGAGCCGGGTGACCGGGTACGCGTCAAGGGCCCAAATGATACCATTATTGAGGGTGTTTTAAAGGCCCTTGACGGCAGGGACAGGGCCATCATCCTGCTCGACATGCTTAAAAAACAAGTGAAGACCACTGTTCCAATATCTGCCCTCCGGGCGGCATAATAGGGTACTTTTCAATATCCCTTCTGATTATCCTTAATCATCACTGATCCAGCACAGTCCTGGTCCTGGGTATCCACTGGCCGGAAATGGACAAAAACCAGAAATCATGCCGGAAAGCCTATATCGGGTCACCAGGCTTTCTTTTTCTGCCCTGGTCTCTTAACATGACCCGGAGGGAGTATTCCCGGTTTGTCAGCCTTTTGTGTCACTGGCAAGGAAGGGGTGTTTCTTGAAAGGTTTCACCACAAGGAAGCCAACTTCAGCCGCAGTCAAGCCGCT
>JALVJO010000105.1 GCA_027028245.1 Deltaproteobacteria bacterium | reverse complement strand
TTAGACTTGATGGGGGAATGAAAAAACACAATCCAAGGCCGGAGGAGAGGGAAACCGGCCCGTTGGGCCTTATAAGGGAAAAAGCAGGAGGCATTTCTGCCGCCTGCTTTCCAGAATAGGCTGGATTCAGGCATTTATTTGCGGTTAGTCAACTTCAATGGAGTCGGCAGCTACCGTCTGCTCGATAATCTTTAATTTCCCGGCACCGAAAAGGGTTGTAAGGAGCCAGTCGTATCCCAGTTTCAGCAGTGCAATGTCGTCTTCCTTTACCTGCTCAAGCCTTTCTTCGGATATTTCATAGACGTTCAGAAAAGGACTAAAGAGGACAAAGCGCCTGAAGGCATCGAGATTGTAGCTTGCCATAAAGAACATATCCAGGGTCTTTTCAGGAATGGTGACAAAGGGCCCGAGGCTCTTTCTTCTCAGTATGAGCTCCACCCAATCCTTGTTATACTCGTCATAGGGCGGAATCCCCTGTTTTTCACGCCACTCCTCAATGGTCATTTCCATGCCCAGGTCATGTCCGAGACAGTAGCCCTCCTTTACCAGGGCAAAAAAGCGTTCATTGTCGGATATGTCGGCATTGTGAAAAAGACCCGCGGCCACTGGATAATACCGGCATGCCACCGGTCGGTCTTCGTATATGCTGCAGCCTTCTTCTCCCAGGAATGGACAGGCATTGTTTCGTGTTTCATCAAGCTTCACCATGGGTACAGGAAGATCTGATGCCTCGATCTTGCCGGGAACGGTATAGCGAAGAAGCAGCTCATCAGAAGGCATGTCCAGGCGTTTTTTGATTCTGATTACGTCATAAGGGGTCAGGTAGGTATTATTATTGTGACAGCACTTTGTGAAACAGGCCAGATCCTTGTCGCATGAAAAGCAGATGGTGCTGTCCAGATTAAGTCTGACGGGAACTATGGGTTTTTCGACGTCTTTTGGAGCAAACATATTTTTATTCCTCATTGATCCTATTTCAATTTAGTATAATCGCAAACCCGATCCATCACAATGAACTTGAGGTGCTGATATGCCAAAAGAACAAATTAAAAAGACAGCTGTAGTGGCCGGAGCAGTCAGAGGCATCGGATTGGCCGTGGCCCAATCCCTGGCCAGGAGAGGAATCCAGCTCGTCCTGACATATTATGACTGGCTTGATGATCTGGAGCATATGCACAGGACGATGCAGGAAACAGGTGCAGTTTATCAGGCCGTTTCAGTAGATCTAAGGCAAAAGGAAATGGCAGACCAGGCAATAAATACTGCCTTAGAACGCTTTGGACGTCTGGACATCCTCATAAACAACATTGAACGCGGGGGCTGGCCGGTGGTGCACGGGAAATACACTCCTGAACAATGGCAGCTTGAATTCGACACAACGGTTACGGCAAAGTGGAATCTTTTCAATGCCGCCCTGCCTCATCTAAAAAAGGCTGGAAATTCCGCTGTAATAAACATTTCTTCCATTTCCGGCATGGTGGGACGAAGCGGGCCGGCCGGCCTCGTATTCAATGACTGCTACAGCCTTTCCAACCGCGCTCTGGCTCTTCTGACAGAGCAATGGGCCAGGATAGGTGCACCGGAGGTAAGGGTCAATGAACTCATGCTCGGCTTCTTCGAGACAAGACATGGACCAGGCACAAGGGGCTGGCCGCTTCTATCCAGGCAGCAGCAGAGGGCAATCCTGGAACACACCCTTCTGAAACGAACCGGCAGGCTGCAAGATATCGTAGATGCCGTGGATTTTATGATTTTCAGTGCCCCGTTCATGACAGGTGCCAGAATAGTACTGGATGGAGGCTATATCCTGGGAAGTGAAGGCGTTCCGGATATGCCGGAAGGAGTAGTCAGGCCAGGAGAGCCTGTCTTTGGAGGAAGCCGGAAACCGAGAGCATGATGCCTCGATTATTCATGATATAATTGAAAAGTGCCAGTATCTGTCCCCCAATCTTTTTTCTCATTTAGAATCTGCTTTAATGCAGCCTGCCTATGAGGCTGACAAAAAATGGCTGATTCACCGGCAGGAATTGTCCACGATCTTCTTCGTGCTTAAGATATAGTAAGAAAGAGGTGATTGATGAAAATTTTCAGTTGCGGAGCTCGCCTAAAAACAGGCATGGATTATGGAATAGGAATAAAAAATCTTTCCGGAGGTTATTATCCATGAAAAGAACCGCAGCCTTTTGTTTCCTATTTTTCTTTTCCATTCTGACTTCTCCTGGTTTCACCTGAGGGCCTCCGATCAAATATAGCACTGGGGCCAGTGTTCAAAGGCATTCTGTAAAGGTCTGCAAGGAGGTGTCAAGCGCAGATATTAAGAGTTCACAGGCGGGCCAAGGCAGCCTCCAGACTTCCGGTAACATTCACCATTCCAAGGCAGACAAAAGCAAGACATTTAATACCGAACACGTCTCAAATCCTGCTTCTGATCCCTTGGCAGTGAAACCTGCGCCTGTCAGTAATCAGAAAGACACGGTGAGCTTTTAAATTGAAACAGGATTACTGGAGGCTGAATTCAGTGAATTTGACATTAAGTCCCAGGGCATGGGCCTTATCGGCAAATTCTTCAAGCAGTGCAGTGACTTCGTCCCTTTGCTCATCATTGTGAAATAAATACAATGAGACCATATGCTGCACAGGGAGCTGTTGCCTGGAGGCATCTTGCTTCTCCTGGAGCTTGTACAAAACCTTTAGGGCAGCTTCTGCATCTGCGTAGCGCTGGTAAGGGTCCCTGGAACCGCATTTTTTGATAAATTCGGCCAAGGCCGGGGGAATATCGTCCACTACTTCTCTTGGGTCTGGGATATCCTTCTCAATATGCATCTGTGCCAAGGCTGCAAGATCGTCGTCCGGAAAAGGCAGCCTGCCGGTAACCAGCTGATATAAGGTGATTCCCAGGCCGTACAGATCTGTACGCGCATCTACAGGGTAAGACTCAATCTGCTCGGGGGACATATACTGCAGGGTGCCTTCCATCTCGATGTTTTCGCTTCCAAAGGGGCAGGCAAGTCCGAAATCCAGTATCTTGATTATCCCGTTATTCTGCATGAATAGATTGTCCGGCTTGACATCCTGATGAACTATGCCCCGCTCATGGGCATAGGATAGGCCCTGCAAAACCTGGATGGCCAGATCCACTATCTCTTTCCAGTTGAACCTTCCTTTCTTTTTCAAAACCACGTCAACGGGCCGCCCCTCAAGATATTCCATGATAATGAAGAGCATATTGAAGCGATTTTCTACGTCGTAGATGTTTACGATATTTCTGTGATGCATTTTGGCGATAATCTTAGCTTCCTGCATAAAACGCTCCCGGAAGTCTTCGTCCATTGCCATTTCGTGATGCAGGAGCTTTATGGCCACATCCCGTCCCAGGCTCATATGATGCCCTCGATAGACAACAGCCCAGGCCCCCTCTCCAATCTTGTGATCGATTATGTACTTTCCTATGGCCATATCAGCCAGGGCGCCTTCGGATTCCAGCCGCTCACATACCATTGCGGTAAGAAATTTCCTGAGTTCGGCTTGTTCCTGCACCAGCAATTCGAAACAATCCCTGGCCAGTCTCCAAAGCTGCACATTCGTTGCAGCCACCACGTTGGCGCGCCTGGGCTCATCAGTTAAGAGAACTATCTCTCCCACCATATCGCCTTTTCTTTTTGTGGCCTGCAGGATGAGATCATCATCCTTTTCTATGGTGACGTAGCATCCTCCCTGTTCGATAAAATAAACGGCGTCGCTTTTCATACCCTGGGTCATGATCTTGTCCCCTTCCCGGAAACAAACCGGGGCCAGCCTGTTAAAAACCGACCAAATGGTGTTATGGGGCAGGAGCTGAAAAAACTTCAGGGACATGAAAAATTCCATGCGTTCCATTATGCCCAGGATACGGGAATCCTCTAAAAACATCTCTTTTTCAAAATCAGGGAGGTGGAATTCCACTTCCACCAGAAAATTTCCTGGGCCAGACTGACGGCATGAAGTTATGGTCCCTTGATACATTTCCCATCTCTTATTATCAAAATCGTAGCAATGGATGGTGGTTTCCACGGGAAGTTCGGTAAAGGCCTGGTCTGTCCTGAGCGTGACTCCCTTGGGAGTCATTTCTTCTATACCGGCAAAACAGCCTACTGTCCTGCCTGCAATCTCGCTGTGCCTTATGAGAACTGCCAGAGCAACTGGATTGGTGCTGGGTGTTTTTGATGACATAATGTTAAAAGATTAACAAAATATCAATTTCTATGCTACTGCAGTTTTGTTCACGGGATCAGGGTCCGGGTACCCTTGATAATTCCATTTGATAATTCCATTCTGGATGGAAAATCAGGTTGTTTGAAACCGGATTATGCAGCTCTCAAGCCTGCACAGAAGGATCAAACCAAGAAGGAGTGCTCAGAAACGCCAGAAACAGAAACCTCAAAAACCGACAGCACGGGAGCATTCCCTGTTTGTCCCCCATATGTGTCACTGGCAAGGAAGGGGTGTTTCTTGAAAGGTTTCACCACAAGGAAACCAACTTCAGCCCCAGTCAAGCCGCCGAGATTGGCGATGTCTGTATTCGAGAAGAATTTGAAACCTGCACAGCGGCTTGGTGAAGCTTGAAAGAAATACCTCTTCCTTACTCTTCTTCGTCCAGGGACAAACTGGAAATGCTCCCGACAGCACAATCATTATCGCCGCCCAGGCTTGGAACCTGCGGATATTGAAAATGTTGTTTCTATATTTTCCTGCAGCAGCTGAAATTAGGCAGCCGTTAAACCGGGATTATTTCCTTCCCGCCCATGTAGGGCCTGAGCACTTTGGGTATTACCACGCTTCCGTCGGCCTGCTGGAAGTTTTCCAGAATGGCCACTACTGTCCGCCCGACCGCCAGGCCGGATCCGTTGAGAGTATGTACCAGGCGGGTCTTTTTCTTTCCCTTGGGCCTGTAACGGATGTTTGCCCTTCGGGCCTGAAAGGCCTCAAAATTGCTGCATGAGGAAATCTCGCAGAACCTGTCCTGGCCCGGGAGCCATACTTCTATATCAAAGGTCTTGGCAGCACTGAATCCGAGGTCGCCGGTGCAGAGCACTATAACCCTGTAGGGTATCTCCAGGGCCTGGAGCACATCTTCTGCATCCAGAAGCAGGGAATCCAGCTCATCATAAGAGGTCTCAGGGGTTACGAATTTTACCAGCTCTACCTTGTTGAATTGATGCTGACGGACTATTCCCCTCACATCGCGCCCGTGTGAACCAGCCTCTGAACGGAAACAAGGCGTGTAGGCAACATAATGTTTGGGCAGGTCAGCCTCGTCCAGGATCTCGTCCCTGTGCAGATTGGTCACTGGTACCTCTGCCGTTGGAATCAGGTAATAGTCCCTGAAATTCAACTTGAAGAGGTCTTCCTCGAATTTGGGAAGCTGCCCGGTGCCGTATAGGGATGCGCTGTTTACAATCACAGGGGGCAGCACCTCCAAATACCCGTGTTCTTCCCTGTGAAGATCCAGCATAAAATTGATGAGAGCCCGTTCAAGCATGGCACCAAGGCCGAAATAGACTGTAAAACGAGATCCGGTAAGCTTTGCTGCACGTTCAAAATCCAGGATACCGGTCTTGACACCTATGTCCCAGTGAGGAAGAGGGGTGAAATCGAACTCAGGAATATCTCCCCATCTTTTCACTGTGACATTGTCTTCCTCGTCTCTTCCAACCGGGACAGACTCATGCGGAATATTTGGGACAGAAAGGAGTATATCTTTTATCTTCTCATCGATGCCGGACAACTCCTGCTCCAGCTCCTTGATGCGCGCCCCCACTTCTTTCATTTCACTTATCATCATGGAGGCATCTTCACCAGCCTTTTTCAGCCGGCCTATCTCCTGAGACACCCTGTTGCGTTTGCTCCTAAGCTCCTCTGTTTCCTGTATCAGCTGCCTCCTTCTCTTGTCGAGATCCAGAAACTCGTCAAGACAGACGTCGCTTTGCCGTACTTCAAGGGCATGTTTTACCGTATCAATATTTTCCCTGACAAACTTGAGATCCAGCATCCCGGATGACTCCTTTTTTATATTTTTACTGCCTTGCGCCTTGTTACAAGATAACGCTCCATCCAGTCTATCTTCAGCATTGAGGCAAGTGTTAGAGGTTCAGAAAGTTTTATCAAGTGCATCCACCCTCCTATGTAAACCAAAGGACTGAATCTTCCAGCAAGATTGGCAACCCTGCGCACGAGAACCTCCTCTCTTTTACACCAGTTCTCATCAAAAACCAATTGCCCGCCAGATTCCAAGAAATTTTTCGGATTCCTCAGAATATGAAGAGCCCTTTTGTAATGATTTGAAAAATAGACCATGGAGGACTGATTCTCCAGGGATACGAGAAACAGCATATTTTCCAGTGACAACAGCTCCTTTTGCCAATTCGGAAGCTCTTTTCTGGAAAGACGGCTGGAGTCAACGGGGATTGAATCAATACCATGCCTGGAAGAATATTCTTTTGCAACCGACCACTCAAACGGCATGGTGATCTGTCTTTTAAGGAGCTCCAGCTTTACGTGCCTGCGACTGGCTACGGGCAGACAGCCTGCAGCCTGGATAAAATGACGCAGCCAGATCCTTTCATTCCTTGAGCGATACCTTATGGAAAAAGGACTGATTTCTACGGCTATGCAGGCGGGACTCACCACTTCCAGGAATGAATACAGGACGGAAGAAGCCTCCTGATCAAGATGGACAGTCCCGGCAAGAATGACGTTTGCTGTCTGTTTCAATTCTTTTGAAAAAGGGACAGGAAGGTATTTGTATTTGTAAAGCTCTAATCCTTGTTTCTTGGCAGGCTAGACGATATTTTTGTCTCTGTCAAAGCTGCGGTACTGCACTGCCTCGGCCAAATGGTTCATCTGTATGTCATTGGTGCCTGCCAAATCTGCAATGGTGCGGGCTATCTTGATTATCCTGTGGTAGGCCCTTGCACTCAGCCTGAGCCTTCTGGATACATCCTCCAGAAACGCACGGCACTTGGTATCAAGCATGCAGTAGCTGTTTATCTCCCTGGCTGACATCTGGGCATTGCAGAATATATGGCGACCTTTGAATCTGTCTTCCTGGCGTTTCCTGGCCTTTACCACCCGCTTTCTTATGACCTCTGACGGCTCTCCTCTCCTTGCCTCGGAAAGCTCATTATAGGCAACAGCCGGCACGTCTATCTGGATATCTATCCTGTCCAGGAGCGGCCCGGAAATCTTTGTCCGATACCTGTGAATCTGAGAAGGCGTACAGGAACAAGCATGACCTTCATGGCCAAAATGTCCGCAGGGACAAGGATTCTGCGCAGCCACAAGGGTAAACCTTGAAGGGAAAACAAGCGTCATGGCAGCCCTGGATATGGTCACATATCCGTCCTCTATGGGCTGGCGCAGACTTTCCAGACAATTTTTTTTGAACTCCGGCAGCTCATCCAGGAACAAAACACCGTTATGGGCAAGGCTTACCTGGCCGGGTCTCGGGATGGTGCCGCCTCCTATTATACCAGCATCCGAGATAGTATGATGGGGAGAACAAAAGGGACGCCTGACAATCAAGGGCGTATCCCGGGGCAAAAGTCCTGCCACACTGTATATGCAGGTTGTTTCCAGTGCCTCTTCAAAGGTGAGCGGCGGAAGGATTGAGGGAAGACGCCTTGCAAGCATGGTCTTTCCTGAGCCTGGAGGCCCGACCATGGAGACATTGTGTCCCCCGGCAGCTGCCACTTCAAGGGCCCTTTTGGCTGTCTCCTGGCCGATGACGTCACAAAAATCAGGACCGCTTTGCTGATGGCAGGCAAACAACTTATCCAGGTCTACTTCCTTTTTACCAATGGAGATTTCCCCTTTCAAAAACTCTGCAACCTGGGAAAGATGATTTACCGGAAAGACAGAAAGGCCTTTTACCACAGCGGCCTCTCCAGCGTTTTCCTCCGGCACCACGAGGCCCCGCAGCCCCTGGTCCCTGACCGAAAGCCCCATGGGCAGGACCCCCTTTGCCGGCCTTATACTGCCGTCCAGCGACAACTCCCCGCAAAAGACCATGCCCTCAACAGCATCTTTTGAGACCGCGCCGGAAACCACCAGGATTGCAAGGGCCAGAGGAAGGTCAAGACCAGTGCCTTCCTTTTTTATGTCTGCAGGCGCAAGATTTGCAGTGATTCGCTGCGTGGGAAAGCCGTATCCGCAGTTTTTTACCGCAGCCCTGACCCTTTCACGGCTTTCCTTCACTGCACTTTCTGGAAGGCCCACTATGTTGAAGGCAGGAAGGCCCGGGGATACGTCAACCTCTATTTCCACCAGGAAGGCATCGATGCCCACGACAACGCTGCCGTAAACTGTTGAAAGCATGTAATTTTACACCATTTCCAAATTGAAATGCACCTTTGTCTGCATTTTCATGATCTTCTTATCGGTTACCGGAGCTGGAATAAAAAAACCCTGCCTGGTCTTAAACCTGGCAGGGTTTCCATTACAGATATGGCTGATGTCTGAAATTACTTCATTATTACATCATACCCCCTGGAGGCATTCCGCCCATGCCACCACCCATTCCTGCACCTTCATCTTCCTTCTTGGGCACCTCGGCTACCATGGCCTCAGTGGTCAGAAGCAGGCCGGAAACACTGGCTGCATTCTGAAGGGCGCTCCTGGTGACCTTTGTGGGGTCGATGATTCCTGCAGCCAACAGATCTTCGAATTCACCTGTTGCAGCATTGAAGCCCTCGCTTTCCTTGAGGCCCTTGACCTTTTCCACAATAATGGAACCCTCGTGGCCGGCGTTGTATGCAATCTGGCGAAGCGGCTCTTCCATGGCAACCCTTATGATATTGATACCGTGCTGCTCATCCTCGTCCTCGGTCTTAAGACCGTCAAGTACGTCCAGGCATCTTATCAGGGCTGTTCCGCCGCCAGGAACAATACCCTCTTCCACTGCAGCTCTGGTAGCGTTCAGGGCATCTTCCACCCTCGCCTTCTTCTCCTTCATCTCAGTCTCGGTTGCAGCACCTACATGGATGACTGCCACTCCTCCGATGAGCTTAGCAAGACGCTCCTGGAGCTTTTCACGGTCATAATCAGAGGTAGTCTCCTCGATCTGGGCCCTGATCTGCTTTACACGGCCTTCGATCTTTTCCTTGGAACCGGCACCGTCCACGATGGTGGTGGTATCCTTGTCCACAACGATCCTCTTGGCTGTTCCAAGGTCATTGATGGAGATGTTCTCAAGCTTGATGCCAAGATCCTCGGCAATCATTGTGCCGCCGGTAAGGATTGCAATATCCTCCAGCATTGCCTTGCGCCTGTCACCGAAGCCGGGGGCCTTAACTGCACATGCCTGGAGAGTTCCCCTCAGCTTATTGACCACCAATGTTGCCAGTGCCTCGCCATCCACATCCTCTGCAATAATCATGAGAGGACGGCCCATCTTTGCGATCTGCTCCAGGATGGGCAGCAGGTCCTTCATATTGCTGATCTTCTTCTCGTGGATCAGGATGTAGGGATCTTCAAGCACGCACTCCATCTTTTCCGGATCGGTCACGAAATAGGGCGACAGGTATCCGCGGTCAAACTGCATACCCTCAACCACGTCAAGAGAGGTCTCCATGGACTTTGCCTCTTCCACCGTGATGACACCCTCTTTTCCAACCTTGTCCATTGCCTCTGCAATGATGTTTCCGATGGTAGGATCGTTGTTGGCAGAAATGGTACCCACCTGTGCTATCTCCTTCTGATCCTTGGTGGGCTTGCTGATAGAGCGGAGCTTGTCCACGACTGAATCCACGGCCTTGTCGATGCCACGTTTCAATGCCATGGGATTGATGCCTGCTGCCACCAGCTTGGAACCCTCTGCATAAATTGCCTGTGCCAGGATGGTTGCCGTGGTGGTGCCGTCACCTGCAACGTCACTTGTCTTGGAGGCAACCTCCTTAACCATCTGTGCACCCATGTTGGCGAATTTGTCTTCCAGCTCAATTTCCTTGGCAACGGTTACGCCGTCCTTGGTAATTACCGGGGATCCAAAGGATTTTTCAATTATTACGTTGCGGCCCTTGGGTCCAAGGGTAACCTTTACTGCATTTGCCAATGCATTGACACCAGAGAGAATAGACTCCCTGGCCTTTTCGCTGTATTTAATATCTTTTGCTGCCATTTATTCTGTCCTCCGTTATTTTTGAAATTCTTTATTTTCAGCATATTACATATATGCTGTCTTCCTTTAGAATTTCGCTTTATAGGGGTTTAAAAAGTTTCTGAAAATGATGAATGATTGATGAAACTTCGGATCTTTAATCTTCAATGATTCCCAGTATGTCGTCTTCCCTCATTATGAGGTATTCCTCACCGCCTATCTTAACTTCTGTACCTGCATACTTGCCGTAAAGAACCTTGTCGCCTACCTTTACATCCAACGGCTTCACCTCGCCGTTTTCCATAATTTTACCGTTTCCAACTGCTATCACCTTGCCCTCAATGGGTTTTTCCTTGGCAGAATCAGGAATAATAATACCACCGCTGGTCTTTTCTTCTTCTTCAAGACGCTGAACCAGAATACGATCATGAAGTGGACGTATTTTCATAGTGCTCATCTCCTTTTTATAATTGTGGAATCTTTGTCAGGATGGCCATCCCTAATTGTTGTTAGCACTCATCGATTGCGAGTGCTAATATAAGCACAAAAATTTAGAATGCAAGACCTGAAATCAAAAATTTTTTATTTTTCCCTTAGGAATTTGACGGCCAGAAGGCAGGCACCAATGGTGATGCTGCTGTCGGCCACATTGAAGGCAGGCCAGTGGTAGCGGCCAAGGAAAAAATCCAGAAAATCAATTACATATCCGAACCTGATTCTGTCAACGAGATTCCCTGCAGCGCCTCCAAAAACCAGCGAAGCTCCCCATAGGGCCAAAGCGTCCCTGCGGCTGGTCCAAAACAGGTAGACTATGGCCCCCAGGGCCAAGATGCTGACGGCCTGAAAAAAGAGATGCCGCCAGCTTTCCTGACCTGCAAGCATGCCAAATGCCGCGCCGGTATTTCTCACATAGGTCAGATTAAAAAAACCAGGAATTACGGAGATACTGTCATTTAGTGAAAAATTTGCCAGCACCAGGTTCTTGGACAACTGATCAAGAACAAAAACCACTATGGCTATAATGAAAAAGCCTGCTACTTTGCTGTTATTCGTGGATGGCTCCTGCATCAAATTTATTATCTCTTTTTCTCAGCCCTGGAATCAGGCGGGGAATCTTGAACGAACTTCTACGATTTTTCCTTGTCCTTCTTGCTGAGGCGCTTATATGGTTCGCTGTCCTTAGGCAGGACGGCAAGGGCCTTTTTTTTGTGATACGCGGCGATCTGGGTGTTCCCTATCAGAGAGTAATACCTGAAAAGGTAGTAATGGGCAAATCCTGGCTTGTTCAAGGCTGCATAGCACCTGCCCAGCTGAAGAAGAAACTCCGGCATGTCCTCCCAGGAGGGCATCAGGCGCTTGAAAAGAGGAAGTGCCCTGCTGGCCTGTCCAGTCTCAAGATAGGCCCGGGCCAGAAAATAGTCGGCAGAGACATCCCGTGGTCGTCTTTTACGGTATGCGTTAAGCAGCTCTATTGTTTTCTTGTATCTTCCGCTGTGAAACAGCGTCTTTGCCTCGTCCAGCTGAAACGATACCGGGTCTGGGGAAAGCTTTTCAAGCCTTGCAAATACTTCCAGTGATTCACTGAACCTCCTGGCCTTGTCCAGCGCCAGGGCATAACCATAGGTGGCCATGAGATTTTCGGGTTCCTTTTTCAGCATATTTCGGTATTCCTCAATGGCCTCATCTGCCGGAGTAGACATCACCTTAAGCTTTACCTGGATCCTGTGAAGAGTAAACAGGTCTTCCTTCTGCTTTTCATAACAGGGATGATTCTTCCATAGATCCTCTATATAGGTGATCCTCTCCTCTGGAGCAGGATGGGTCAAAAGATATTTTGGAATAGTAGAGGAACCCAGCCAGTTGTTTTTCATCATTTTTTCCAGGGTACTCTTTAGCCCCCTGGGATCGTAGCCAGCCTTGCAGATCCACTGAAAGGCCCTGCGATCCGCCTCCTGCTCATCGGCCCTGCTGTACCCCAGGCCGATGGACTGGTTTAAGGCCATGGACCCTGTGAGGAGGGCTGAGCCTGCCTGGCCGCCTCCCAGAAACAGCCCTGCAATTGCCAGGACTGCCGTACCTATGTTTACATACTTCATGTTTTCCATGCGCCTTGCAATGTGACGCCCCTGGACATGTGCAAATTCATGTGCCAGAACACAGGCAAGCTCGTTTTCCGAGTCTATTGCCTCAATAAGACCAGAATGAACGAATACCAGGCCGCCTGGCATTGCAAAGGCGTTAAGCGCAGGGTCATCAATGACAAAAAA
>JALVJO010000104.1 GCA_027028245.1 Deltaproteobacteria bacterium | reverse complement strand
CCTCCGGTATCGGTTACAACGCCGGTATAAAAACATGTGGCTATTTCCCGGGTTATTTCCCATTCAAGCCCTTTCATGAGCCGGAGGCATATCTCCGCAGTGGCACATGCTGTGGTATCGATAACACTGACACAGGGCTTTTGGAGCTCGCGACATATCCCCCTGCCGAGGTGGTGATCCAGTATCACCACTGAAGAGGCCCTGCTTACAAGTTCATCTCCATGGCTGCCGAGTCTTGAGGCCTCGTTGCAGTCGAGCATCACCAGGGTGTAATCGTTTCCTGCCAGGTTTTCCGGCAGCCTGGTCTGGAACCTTGACGAACCAGGCAGAAAGGCCAGGCTGCTGGAAATTTCGTCAGAGGCGAATAGAAACACTTCCTTTCCCCTGCTGGAAAGCGCCAGCCCCAAGCCGAGAACCGAACCTGCTGCATCGCCGTCAGGCCTCTCATGGCCTGCAAGGACAAAACTTTCCCCCTTGGCCATGAATTCTGCGGCCTCTTTGAGTGAACCCTCAAGTTTCGTCATGAATCTTTTTTAGAAGGCCTTCTATCCTCTCCTGGGCCTTGACGGTTTCGTCCAGCTTAAAATGCAGTTCAGGAATACGCCTCATCCTGAGCCTCTTGCCAAGACTTCTCCTGATAAACCCTGAAGCCTTGTGAAGACCCTTGAGCGCAGCCTTCTCCTCCAGGTGGCCTCCGAGAACAGTGACAAAAAATTCAGCGTGCCTGAGATCCCTGGTCACCTTGACAGAGATCACTGTAACAATGCCCTGAACCCTCGGGTCCTTGATCTCCCGGAAGAGCATGGCCGCCACCTCCTTTTTCAGGAGATCAGCCACCCTTTCCGACCGTGAAAATGCAGGCTGCCTGGAAAGCAGGCCTTCGAATATCTCATAATCCATTTCAATCAACCCATGTGGATAATTTCAAGCTCTGAATCCACTACTTCGCAGGGACAGCTATTTTCCAAGAAGTCCAGTACCTTTTCCATGGCAGAGGACAGGACAGGTTCACTGTTGCCCACGGTACATATCCCTATCTCTGCGGACTGCCACACGTCGTGAAAATCGGTTTCCGAACAGGCCACGTTGTACCTGTTTCTGACCTGGCTGAGCATGCTCTTCATGACCCTTCGTTTGCCCTTCAGGGAATGGCTGGCCGGAATCCGAAACCTTATCCTGGCTACTGCAACGATCATCTATTCCTTGGCGCCGCTGGTCTCTGCCTCTTTCTGCTCTTCCTCAGTCCTGCCGAGTTCCGGGGCAACCTCTTCCATCTCAAAGACCTCGATTACGTCCCCGACCTTGATGTCATTGAACCTTTCAAGACCGATTCCGCACTCGTAACCTGCCTGAACCTCCTTGACATCGTCCTTGAAGCGCTTGAGGGATTCTATCCTCCCCTTGTATACGGCCACGTTGTCCCTTAAGAGCCTGGCATCTGCATTTCTCTTGATCACACCTTCCAGCACGTAGCAGCCTGCAATGGTACCTACCTTGGTGATATGGAAGGTCTGTCTCACCTCCGCCCTGCCAAGGGAAACCTCCTTGTACACAGGCTCAAGGAGCCCGGTCATGGCAGATTTCACCTCTTCAATGGCGTGATAAATTACGTCATAGAACCTGATGTCAACGTGTTCCTGGTCAGCCAGCTGCTTGGCCTGTGGGCTGGGCTTCACGTTGAAACCTATGATGATTGCATCGGATGCAGATGCCAGAAGGACATCAGATTCGGTAATAGCGCCGATACCGCCCCTTACGATGTCCACCCTGATCTTGTCCGTGGACAGTTTCCTGAGGGCATCTGAAAGGGCCTCCAGGGAACCTTGAACATCTGCCTTGAGAAGCAGATGAAGGACCTTTAGATCCTGCTCCTTCATCTTCTCGAATACCGATTCCAGGCTCATCCTGGTGCTCTTGGCAAGCTCGGCCTCGCGGGCCTTTCTCTGGCGGTATTCAGCCACCTCTCTGGCCTTTTTCTCACTGGGCAGCACCACGAATTCACTTCCGGCTTCAGGTACACCTGAAAGGCCCTGAACCTCCACAGGCATCGAAGGGCCTGCCGAGTCCACCTTTGCACCCTTGTCATTGATCATGGCCCGGACCTTGCCGTGATGAAGGCCGCACACAATGGCATCTCCCACTCGAAGCGTGCCTTCCTGTATAAGGAGAGTTGCTACAGGCCCCCTCCCCTTGTCCAGCCTGGACTCGATAACATGGCCCTTGGCAGGCCTTTCCGGCACAGCCTTGAGCTCCAGTACCTCTGCCTGAAGGACCATCATCTCCAGAAGTTCCTCAATGCCTGTACCCTGCTTGGCAGAAACATTGACAAATATGGTTTCTCCGCCCCAGTCTTCAGGAATGAGCCCTATTTCCGCAAGCTCCTTCTTTACCCGATCCGGGTTTGCACCGGGCTTGTCTATCTTGTTGACGGCAACAATTATGGGCACACCTGCTGCATTGGCATGATCAACGGCCTCCCTGGTCTGGGCCATGACCCCGTCATCTGCAGCCACCACCAATATGACCATGTCGGTCACACTTGCACCCCTGGCCCTCATGGAGGTAAATGCCTCATGCCCCGGCGTATCAAGAAAGACCACCTGGCTGCCTGAGGGAAGCTCTACTTCGTATGCGCCTATGTGCTGGGTAATTCCGCCAGCTTCCTTGGCGGCCACATCCGAGCGTCTTATGGCATCAAGGAGTGTGGTCTTGCCGTGATCCACATGTCCCATAACCGCCACAACAGGCGGCCTCGGCACTGCTTCTCCTGTCTTTATCTCTTCCTGCATCTGTACGATATCTTCAGCAACGCCCTTCTTTTCCACCTCGTAGCCGAACTCAGAGGCGACAAGGGCCGCTGAATCGTAATCGATGGTCTGATTGGCGGTCACCATTACTCCAAGGCCCATGAGCTTCATGATTACCTCGCCGACCTTGACGCCCATCTTCTTGGCAAGCTCGCTTACCTGAATGGTCTCTGACATCTGGACCTTTCTCTTTTCCGCCTTGATGGGAGCGGTACCAACGGGCTTTTCCTTTCCTCCCTTGGCGGCCTTTGCGGCCTTCCTTCCCACCCTGGAGATTCCAGCCTCCTCTTCCAGGATACGGCGGATAGATTCCCTCTTTGCCTTCTTTCTGACAGGTCTTCTCTTCTTGCCAAGGGTTTCGAGGTCAGATGCCTTTACCACCCTCTTACCCTTTTTCTTGCCCTTTCCGGGAGCAGCAGGCACAGGGCCTCCTGCACCCTGAATCCCGGCTGGCTTTCCAGCTCTGGGCTTGGGCCTGCCGGCACCACCTGCTGCAGGGGCCTTTTCAGGCTTTTTTACCTTGGGTATTTCGATCCTGGGCCTGTCAAGGATCTTGACAAAGGTCTTGGGCTCCGGGGCCTTCTTTTCTTCCGCAGGCTTTTTCTTGGAAACTTCTTCCTCGGCTGCTTCTTCCTCCTTCTTCAAGGAAACTTCTTCAACAGGAGGTTTTTCTCCAACGGGGATTTCGGCAGCTGCCTTCTTCTTTTCTTCTGCCTTCTCCTCTGAAGGGGCCTCTTCCCTGGTTTCTGGTTTTTCAGGAGCAGTCTGTCGGCTTTTCTTCATTTCTGCCCCGGCGGCTGAAGGTTGGGCCTCCTTTTCAGCGGCCTTTTTCTCTTCTTTCTTTTTGGGGGCAGGACGTATGATTCTGGCTATGGGTTCAGGTTGTTTTTGGGTGGTTTCAGCCTTGGAGGTCTTTTCAGCTGTAGGAGTGGCAACTTCCTGCCTTTCTTCCTCGGGGCCGGCCGGTGCCTCTTCCTTTGCAGCCGGCGGGAGCTTTGCTGCCGGTTTCTCCGGGGAAAGGTCCTTTTCTACAACTTCCCCTCCCGAGTCTTTCTTCCGCCTGATGATCATCTTCTTGATGTGAAGCACCTTGTGACGGCGGCGGATGACCTTTTTAGGCCTTTCCTCCTCCTTCTTATCCTTCTCATCCTGGAATTTGAGCTTCTTCCTGATATCCTGAGCCTCGTATTCTTCCAGCGTGCTCATGTAGTTCCTGATGGGATAGCCAAGGTCCTTTATTCTGGCTTCCATCTCCTTGCTGGAAATACCGAATTCCTTGGCCAGTTCATGTACTCTGATTTTTGCCATTCCAGTTATTACCCCCGAAAAAATACAATTCCGTCTAACTTATTCTTAAGGCCCTTTTCAAAAGACCCTTTCTGTCTTTACCTGCCATGGGCAGACATTTGCTGCAGCAATAGGCTCCCCGGCCGAAAAGCGTGCCCCTATTGTCCATCACCGGACTTCCATCTTTTACTGCAAATCTCGTCAATTCCGATTTGGCAAACCGCCTTCTGCAAAAAATACACATCCTTACAGGTTTTCTGGGCATGGACGAAAGACTTGACTTCCGACATTATTTAAGGCCGAAAAACCGTGTACAATAAGAACATCAGCCGGCCTCTGTTTCTGAAAACCCTTCAGGATTATCTTCCTCTTGTCCTTTCCCTGCTGAAGCCTCTTCATCTTTGGAGGCCTCAGAAGGCCCTTCCGGCATGCCTTCAGAAGCGGCTGACTCATCCGGCTCAAGATTGTCTTCCTGAGGCCCGGACTCCCCGGCATGGGCCTCTTCTTCCGAAAGCGCCTCCACAGCCGCGTCATCCTCAATTACCCCGTCAGCAGCTTCCACCTGGACATACTCGTCTCCGTGCTCTTCCAGAAACAGACGTGCTGCCTCAACAAAGGGTACAGCATCCTTTCTGAGTTCTTCCGGATCGGCCTGTGCAAGCTGTCCGATGGTACGTATGCCCTTTTTGAAAAGGTGATCTGCAATATTCTCACTCATCTCCAGGTATTCCACCATGGCCCGATAATTTGGATCCTGGCTGTTTTTGTACCTTGTCTCGCTCTTTACATCTATCTTCCAGCCCATGAGCTTTGCTGCAAGGCGGACATTCTGACCCTGCCTGCCTATGGCAAGAGAGAGCTGGTCATCGGGCACTATGACCTCCAGTACTTCATTGACCTCGTCCACTGTTACCTGGGTACATTCTGCAGGCGCCAGGGCATTGTAGACAAACTTGGCAGGATCCGGACTCCAGGGGACAATATCTATCTTTTCTCCCCTGAGTTCCTGTACAATTGTCTGGACCCTGGATCCCCTCATGCCCACACAGGCGCCCACCGGGTCCACGTCCACGTCGCTTGAGCTGACCGCTATCTTGGATCTGCTGCCGGGCTCCCTGGCCACGCCCATGATCTGAACAATGCCCTCGGCTATCTCGGGCACCTCTATCTCAAAGAGCCTTTTAAGAAATTCCGGATGTGTGCGCGAGAGTATGATCTGGGTATCACGCTGGGTCTTTCTGACCTCAACTATATAGGCACGGATCCTGTCTCCGCGGCGATAGCTTTCTGTGGGAATCTGCTCGGCAGGAGGCAGCAGGGCCTCGGTACCGCCGAGATTGACCACCACGTTGCCCCGTTCGAAACGCTGAACCAGGCCGTTTACGACTTCTCCTTCCCTGTCCTTGAACTCTTCGTAAATGACATCCATCTCGGCGGTCTTCATCTTTTGGATGATGACCTGCCTGGCAGACTGGGCCTCGATGCGTCCAAGTTCTGCCATCTCCATCTTGGTGCCTATGCTGTCTCCGAGTTCGCTTTCAGGGTCCAGCTCTCTGGCCTCTTCCAGGGAGATCTCCACGTCCGGGTCTGTCACCTTTTCAACAACAGTGCGGAACTGGTAGACCTCCAGATCACCTGTATTTTCGTTGTAGTTGACCTCGATATCCAGTTTGGAACCGAAGCGTTTTTTCGCAGCCGAGCTGATTGCCTCCTTGATGGCCGATATGAGTACGCCTCTTTCAAGGCCCTTTTCCCGGCTGACCTGATCTATTATTCTCTTAAGTCCTATTTCCATATACCTGATCCCCAACTAAAGAATATTGAGTCTTGCCTTTGCAATATCTTCCAATGGAAGGGCAAATTCCTCTGCCGATGTCTCCACTATTACCTTTCCGTCTCTAAAGCCCTTGAGGATGCCCTTGAATTTCTTTCTGCCATCCACGGCGCTAACTGTCCTTATCAGGACCTTCTGTCCTGCGAATCTTTCATAGTCTTTCTCTTTTACAAGGGGCCTGTTGATTCCAGGAGACGACACCTCGAGATTATAGCTGCCCGGGACTGGATCATGCACATCCAGCACATCACCAGCCACCCTGCTTATTCGCGTACAATCATCCAGGGTTACGCCGCCTTTCCTGTCTATAACCAGCCGGAGCACCGGCCCCCTGGGACCCTTTACATATTCAACACAGACAAGCTCCATCTGGTTATACATGACAAGCGGCTCTATCAACTCGCTTACCTTGGCTTCTATCTGCTGTTTTCTCTCTTCAAATCCCATGTTTCAAAAATAAAAAAAGCGGGCAGAGCCCACTTCTCCAGAGACAAAGATATAAATTTTTATACCTCCACTCATCGAAGTAAGCACTGCCATAACCGCTGACTAAAACGGTTCAGGCAGCCCAACCTCAAAAAGGGATGGAGCGGGTGACGGGCTTCGAACCCGCGACCCCAAGCTTGGGAAGCTTGTACTCTACCAGCTGAGCTACACCCGCATCAACCTGTTAATCAAGCACTCGCTGAAAAAAACGAATACCGCATCCTGCGGCAGGCACCTGACAAGTGACCCTGGAACCCGCATTGAGACTTTCCTGCGCCAAGGGCCGAAGCCCGCTCTGCGGTTCGATACATCTAATCTGACCGCAGCTTTGAGTGCAAAATAATATATGATTTATCTATTAAATGTCAAGCTGACCTTGCAGGAACTGCAAAATATTAAAATTCAGGAGGCTTTCTGTAAAGGCATGCACTTATCCTTGCAGCCTTGTCAGGGGACATATTGGCCAGGATAGGTGCGACCTTTTTGCTCTTCATGATAAGAAACATCTTTGTTACCGTATCTTCATCCATCTTGTCCAGCAGTGCTGCTGCCCTGCCCGGGTCCATGGCCCCGTAAACGCCGGCAAGGTGCTGGAGCTTGGCCTGCTCCTGGTATCTTTTCTTCTTTACAGGTCCTTCCAGGCTCCTTTGAAGGTCTTTCAGGATCTTTACCTTGCTGTCCATTTCCCGCTTCAAAAAATCAAGATCCTGGGCCTCCTTCTGAAGGTCCTGGTTTTTCTTGTCCAGATACTGGTCCTTCTGCCTCAAAAGGGCCAGCAGATCGGGATGGCAGCCTTTGGACCGGCCCATGAGCTCACTGCTGCCGGACGATCCAGAACAAGCCGGCGGATGTTCTGCGCCAGCCCCTTTGACATCAGCTGCCCCAGCTTGTACCAAAAATGCACCTTCCGCCAGCATAAATATAAGAAACATACTGATATTTAAGGCAATTTGGAGATGTCTCCATAATTTCCAAGCCAACCTGCCGCCCCTGAGAATATTTCCAAGACTCATGTCTGCATACTCCTCAAACGACCATGTCTGACAGAGGCCAGATCGTCCAGTTCCTTCTGAAGCTTTCTATCCACTTCCTGGAGATATTTCCTGAGATCCCTTTGTTCAAGCTTGGCCGCCAGCTGCCTTTCCACGTGTCTCCTTGCCAGTTCATCCCTTGCCTGGAGCACTTGGGACTCGGCCTCCTGGAGGTCGGCGGCCAATTTTTTGCACCTTTCTTCAAGGTGAGCGATCTGAAGCCATCTAAACTGGAATTCGTCAGACATTATGCCTTCTGCCATCCTTTTTTCCATGTGGTTTCTGGCCTCCTTGAGTCTTGAATGTTCGGTTTCCAGGGCCTTTCGGGCCATGTCTCTTCTCAGCACCAGGGCTGAAAGCTTCATTTCAGCCGCTTCCTCCATGCGCTTCCTTATTCTCAGCAGTGTTTTGAGTCGAAATTCAAAGGCCATGGCCTCTTACTGAAAAATCCTTATCATTTCAGAAATGCTGTCATCAAGGCTGGATTTTTCATTTACATCCTGCTGCAGAAATGCCTTGATATCCCCGATCTTGTTAAGGGCAAAATCTATCTCGGGATTTGTTCCCACGGTATAGGCACCAAGGTTCACCAGGTCTTCGGCCTTTTCATAGACAGAAAGCACCTTTACCAGCTGCTGATATGATTTTACCTGTCCTGGTGCAGCGATATCGGCCATGAGCCTGCTTACGCTGGACAGAACGTCTATAGCCGGGTAGTGACCCTGGTGGGCAAGCTCCCTTTTAAGAACGATGTGGCCGTCCACAATGCTGCGTACAGAATCTGCTATGGGCTCGTTCATGTCGTCCCCTTCCACCAGGACCGTGTAAATGCCTGTTATACTGCCGCCTTTTTCCTTTCTTCCTGCCCTTTCTAGCAGTTTTGGAAGCTCTGAAAATACAGAGGGGGTATATCCCCTTGAGGTGGGCGGCTCACCGATGGAGAGACCGACTTCCCTGTGAGCCATTGCAAACCGCGTAACAGAATCCATCATCAGGATCACGTCCCTGCCACTGTCCCTGAAATATTCGGCCACTGCCATGGCAAGATATGCACCCCTGAGCCGGATCAGGGGAGGCTGATCCGATGTGGCAACGATTACAACCGACCTTTCAAGACCTTCTTCCCCAAGATCCCTTTCAATAAAATCCCTGAGTTCCCTGCCCCTTTCTCCGATGAGGGCGATTACACTGACATCAGCTGCGGTATGCCTGGCTATCATGCCAAGAAGCGTGCTCTTCCCTACCCCTGAGCCTGCCATTATGGCTATCCTCTGGCCCTTCCCCAGGGTCAGGCATGCATTTACTGCCCTGACACCCACGTCCACAGGCGTGTCAATCCTCGGCCTTTCCATGGGATTTAGCGGTACTGCATAAAGAGGATAATGCCCCTGGGGGTTAAGGGGCCCCCTGCCGTCTATCGCATTTCCGGTTCCATCCAGTATGCGCCCCAGAAGACCGTCGCCGACACCTACTGCTGCTTCCTGGTCATTAACCCAGATCTTGCTCCCTGGTTCTATCCCCCTCATATCCCCCAGGGGCATGAGAAGGACCCTGTTTTTCCTGAAACCAACTACTTCGGCCTGGAGTACATCCGAACCACCCTTCACCTCAACAGAACAAATTCCTCCCACCGGTACCCCTGGCCCAAGACCTTCTATCACCATGCCTATGACTTCCTGAACTATGCCGCAGGAACGAATCAGGTCTGTTCTGCCTGCACGGCTTGAATAGGCTGAAAGATCTATTTCAGCACAATTTGTCCGGTTAGCCATTTCGGGTTCCATTGAATACAGTTGGGCAGTTACAGGAGCTTTTTCACCGCATCGTCTAGCTCTACCCCGGTACGCTGCCTTAATGTTTCACCAATATCCTCGAGCATTGCCTTCCACCTGGACTCCAGGGAGGCATCTATCAGGCCGAATTCTGTCTCCACAAGGCATCCCCCTCTCTTTACCGTGGCATTTGCCCTGACCTTTATGGTGTTTCCGCCCGGGGTCGAAAGCTCTTCAAGAAATGTTTCGCTCAGGCTTTCCATGTCCCTGGGATGCATGTGCACAGTGATACTGCTTCCATCCACTGCCTTTGTCAGGGAAGTTCTGAGCACCCTGGAAATCAGCTCCTTATCGGAATCTATCTCCTTTTCCACCAGTCTTCCTGCCACAATAAGACACATCTGGAGCATCTGGGCCTCGTATTTAGGTGCAAGGTTGACAGACTGCTTCTTCAGCTCTTCAATCACTGATTCAAGCTGCTGAAGCCCGACGGTAAACTGTTTCCTGCCAAGTTCCTCGCCGTCTTTCTGGCCTTGTTCATATCCCTGGGAGTAAGCCTGACTTTCTATTTCCGAAGCCTTGGCCCTGGCAGCAGCAAGGACTTCTTCCGCCTCTGCCTTCATGGCATCTGCCTGGCTTTTGGCCTCCAGCAGGATCTTCCGGCACTGCTCCTTCTTTGTTTCAAGCACCTCTGATTCACCACCGGATTCACCGCTGCTGCCTGTAGAGTCGGCCTTTTTGTCTGAGGGAATAAGACAAAACAGGGTGTTGAAACTTTCATCCTGGTCTTTTTTTTCCGCAGGTTCAGACTCCCGTCTCTGCCCCAGGAATGAATAGGAGCAACTGCCCTGTTTTATCACCCTTGCCATGGCAGAAACCGCCCTTCCAGCTTACACCAGCACATCGTCTCCGCCCTTTCCGCCAAGAACTATCTTGCCCTCGCTTTCAAGCCTCTTGGCCACTCTTATAATGGCCTGCTGGGCCTGTTCCACATCCTTCAGACGAACCGGCCCCATGGCTTCCAGGTCTTCCTTTAGCATCATCCCTGCCCTTTCGGACATGTTGTTGAAAAACTTGGCCCTGAGTTCTTCAGAAGCAGCCTTAAGGGCAAGTTTGAGTTCCTCGGTACTGATCTCCTTCAAGATGGCAACAATGGCCAGATCATCCACCTGGAGAAGATCCTCGAATTTGAACATGAGCTTTCTGATCTCTTCGGCAAGGTCTTCGGAGGTATCTTCTATCTGTTCCATCAAGGCGTCTTCAAGGTTTCGCTCTACGCTGTTCAGTATCTCTGCCACCTTCTCGGCCCCTCCCACCTTGGTGGCATCACTCATCTCTACTGAGAAAAGCTCTTCTTCCAGGACCCTGTCAATCTCAGCCACTATCTCCGGACTGATCTTTTCCAGGTTGGCTATCCGCAGCATTACATCTGCCTGGAGCTTATCATTCAACTCCTCCAGTATCTGGGCCGCCAGGGAAGGTTCCAGGTGGGCAAGGATTACTGCAATGGTCTGGGGATGCTCATTGCTCAGGAAATTGACTATGACCTTGGGCTCCAAGCTGGAAAGTTTCTGGAAGGTTGAAGGATGAAGCTGCCTCATAATGTCTTCGTAGATATGGCGAGCCTGCTCCTCCGGCATGGAAGAAAAGAGCACCTTTTTCAGGAATTCTTCCACAGGTACACTTACTTCACCCTGCACCATGGCCATCTTGCTTCTGACCTCATCCAAAACCTTTTGCACCGCCTCCCCTGGAATGTGCTGTATCTGTGCCATAAGGGCCGACACCTTCCTGACTTCTTCCTCCTTGAGGTACCTGAATACCTCGGCGGTAAAGGCCTCACCCATGGCCAGCAGAAATACGGCTGCCTTGGCCGGACCCTTCGGGTCTTTAAGATCTGCAATCTCAGGTATTTTCTGCATTTTCTTTAGATTCTTTCTGTTTTTCCCTGAGCCATACCTTTATAAGGGCAGCAGCGCGTTCAGGGTACTCACTGGCAAGATCCCTCAGTTCCCCTGTAACATCCGGGACGGGTTCAAAGGCCGGCGGGGCAGGTACCCCGCCCTCGGCCACTGCCCCTTCCAGGGCTGGGCTTTCCACAGGCTCTATTTCCTCGGGCGGCTTGAGCACAAACCGGTTAAGCAAGGGTTTCAAGACGGCAAAGATGAATATCAAGGCCAGGACGAGATTTGCCATAGGCCGTACAAACCTGGAGAAGATATCAAGACTCCTGTCCAGAACGGACTCCTGTACCCGCCTCTCTGAAAACGGCACGTTGACCACACTGACCTCGTCTCCCCTCTCGTCGCTGAACCCCATGGCAGCCTTTACGATTTGTTCCAGGCCTGCTATCTCCTCAGGTGTCCTGGGCTTGTAAACGGTCTTGTCCTTTTCTTTCACGTACTTTCCGTCTACCATGACCGCCACGGAAAGCCGCTTCAGGCTGCCAATGGAGCCCAGGATCTGTCTCTGGACCCTGCTTATCTCGTAGTTGGTGGTTTCCTTCTTCTTGAGAACAACCGGTGCTGACTTCGCTTCTCCCACATTGCCCTGAAGCTTGTCAGCCAGGGCCCCCTTAACTCCAGGTACCCCCCCCAGAGACTCTTCCTTGAGGGTCTCTTCGCTCTTCTGCTCACTCCGTATTGCCGCAGTGTCAGGGTCAAATTTGTCCTCGCTGGTTTTTACCTGGTCAAAATCCACCAGTGCAGAAACCCTTACCACTGCCTTCTGAGCGCCCAGGGCATCGTCAAGCATGGTCTGGATCTTGTGCTTGAAATATTCCTCAAGGCGCCTCTGGTAGGAGAGCCTGAGATCGGCCTGGGCCTTGAGGGGATCCCCGATGTCTGACTTGTATTCGTAAAGTACGTTTCCGGTCGTATCCACCACGGAAATATCTTCCTTGTGGAGCCTTGGAACAGCGCATGCCACCAGGTGCACAATGGCCTTTATCTGGACCCTGGAAAGCTCACGGCCGCGCTTCAGCTCCAGCACCACCGAGGCAGTGGGTTCCTGTTTCTGGGAAACAAAAAGGCTGTCCTTGGGTATGGCGATATGGACCCTGACCGACTTCACCTCCGGGAACCTGGCTATGGTCTTTTCCAGTTCTCCCTGAAGTGCCCTCTGGTAGTTTACCTTCTGGACAAAATCTGTGGTCCCGAGATTGGTCTTGTCGAAGAGCTCAAAACCTACACCTGAAGATCTTGGCAGTCC
>JALVJO010000103.1 GCA_027028245.1 Deltaproteobacteria bacterium | reverse complement strand
GCGATAATGAAAATAAGCCCCCAAGGGCAAATCCGCATCCCTAAGAAGATTATGGCCATGCTTGGGATTGAAAAGGGAGACTACGTGGAAGTGGATGTTGAGGAAAGAAACATCGTGCTAAAACCAAGAAAGCTCATAGACCCCTCCCAGGGCTGGTACTGGACCAAGGAGTGGCAGGAAATGGAAGCCCGTGCAGATGAAGAGATTGAGAAAGACCAGCTTTCACCAGAATTTGAGACCGCTGAACAAGGCCTGAAATGGTTGCAGAAATAGAGAAATACCAGTTCACGAATACATTCAGGAAAAATTACAACAAGCTGCCCAAAAACATTCAAAAAGCCTTTAGCCGGAAATTGGAACTTCTCTTGGAGGACATGTCCCATCCCTCCCTGAAAATCAAGAGGATACAGGGAACAAGTGACCGGTGGGAAGGGTCTGTGACCATGAAATATCGATTCACCTTCCAAATAGCAGGGACCACGCTCATTTTCAGGACCATCGGAACCCATGATATCCTGCTGAAAGAATAAAAATAATTCATTCCAGCGAAATCAGAAAAGACGTATCAGATAGGAACTACAGGATTTGCGGGTTCTATTTGCCCCGGCCGGAAGCCGCAGCAATGACTGCTTGCCTCCAGCAACCAATATTCATCTATCTACTTTTGAACAAGCCTAGCCTTCAATATCTTGGTTGCTTTGGAAGCTGTGCACCATGCCAAACAGCAACTATCCATACGGTATCGCCTTTGATTTTATAGAAGAAACGGTATGGAGGTATGATTACCTCCCGGAAGAGGAGTTCCGGAAATTCAGGTATGATTCTTCCGGATTCAGGAAAGTCCTCAAGCCTTCTCAAAACTGTTTCAACATGCTGTCGGAATTTGGTTGCCGCTGAAGGTTTATCACGTCGAATATATGCGATAGCAGACAGAAACTGGGCCCTGGCAGCAGGTGTGAACCGGACTTTCACTATGGTTCCTGCGAAAGGATTAAATCAGCTTCAGCAAGAACATTATCCAAATCATAACCCTCGCCTGCTTCTATCTCTTTTTCGCCCCTGGCCAAAAGCCGAAGGATCTCTTTCTCTTGTTCGGCCTTTTCATACGCCTCCACACTGATCATGACGGCAGCGGCCCGTCCTCTTTGTGTAATAATGACGGGCTCCCTGTTATCTCGTAATTTTTTAAGGATTTCCGCTGCATTCTGTCTAAAATCACTTACTGGAAGTATATTTAAGAGTTTTCCCATACGTACCTCCTGTTGTATTTTTACACGTATCATCAATTGTCACATAAAGCAAGGCTTGCATGAATACTGTTAAGAGCAAATAAAATTCTCAGCCTCAAAAATATGGCATGAAATATCAGGTTTCCTAGCGTGTTTTCATGTTTAGCGTCCGGTTGTCTTTTTCAGACTTATTCGGACAATTCGGACAAATTCTTGTTGGCACAGGGTGTAGGGTATTTCTAAATCCTTTTAACAAGGGCATCAATTATCACGTTCACTATGACAAGTACTATTACAGCGTGCCTTATACCCTGATAAAGGAAGAGGTGGAGGTAAGGGCTACTTCCAGTACTATCGAGATCTTTCATAAGGGCACTCGAGTAGCATCCCACATGCGAGGCGGGCCGGTCAAGTATGTTACCTCTGATTCCCATATGCCGAATGAACATCAGCGCAGGAGACAGAAGTGGTCACCTGAGCGTTTTATCAGGTGGGCAGAACATATCGGTCCAAACACCAGAAACGTGATCATGCACCAGTTGACTTCCAAAAGACATCCTGAACAGGCTTACCGGGTCTGCCCTGGGATATTGAAACTATCAGAGAAATATTCTGAAAGCAGGCTTGAAGCTACCTGTCTCTGGGCATCGAGCCACAACATATACGGCTATAGGCGTATCAGCAATATCCTGAAAAACTCAATGGAGCAGACCCAAGCTGACAAGGTGCCAAGGGCCACCAAGGTCCATCAACATGTACGCGGCTCCAGGTATTACATATAAGGAGGTGGAGCATGCTGATACAGCCGACCATGGATAAACTCAGACAGATGCGTCTTTACGGAATGGCTGCTGCCCTTGAAGAGCAGCTTGAAAACTCTGAATATAAAAAATTCAGTTTGATGACAGGTTGGGCTTTCTCGTTGACAGGGAATGGACATACAGGCAGGAAAAGCGCCTTGCAGCCCGGATCAGAAAGGCCAGGTTCAGGGAAAAGGCAACCATGGAAGCCCTGGACATATCAGAACAAAGGGGGCTGGACAGGCGCCAGGTTCTGTACCTTGCCCAGCCGGAATGGATTAATAACCACCTGAACACAATCATAGTGGGACCTACTGGCACAGGCAAGACCTGGCTTTCCTGTGCCCTTGGCAATGCTGCCTGCAGCACGTGCAGCGCAGGCGCTTGCGCCGCGTGATGGTTTTTCTGTAAATTATTTCCAGACGCTGAAACTCATGAGAGAACTCAAGGCTGCCCACATAGACGGCACCTATGATAAGATGCTGACCAGGCTGTCCAAAACCAGACTTCTTATACTGGATGACTGGCTGCTTGACAGCCTTGGCCTGGAACAGACACGTGATTTACTGGAGCTGATAGATGACAGGTTCAACAAGGGCTCAACCATCTTTGCCTCTCAGCTTCCAGTGTCCGAATGGCATTCCAGGTTTGAGGATCCCACCCTGGCAGATGCCATAATGGACCGAATAGTTCACAATGCCTACAGGCTTACATTGAAAGGAGAATCGCAGAGAAAAAAACAGAAAAACTTGACCCAAACCGGCCACTAAGTAAAACTGGAAACACCAGTGCCGCCTACGGCAGAATGGGTGGCCGGATTCCTTCGGAATCCCCGGCCGAATTCATCGGAATAAGCATCATCCATGGAGATACCGTTCCCGTCTGACTCTACGCGAGCGCAAGCCATCCGACCGCGAGGCTCGACTCTTGCATGGTTAAAGGTGGCGATAGTCGGATACATCCTAAAAAACGGTCACAGGCAATAAAACGGTTTGACCGGAACCCCCTTGCCTTCATATAATAAAACTTAGTTTAGCCATCAGTGTATGAATACGGAAGAAAACTCGAAGAAAGTGGGCGTTACAAAGCTGTCAAGGCGACAGCACGGAAGGCGGACCATTCTGGAAGCTTACGCAGGCGCTCTTCGAGGTCCTGCGGCGCGATCTTGAGGACTGGAAGCTGGTGAACACGCTTCTTTCTGAACGCCCTACCCTTCTCAGAGAAGCCAAATCAAAAACAGCAAAAACTGTGAACAAGGCGAATTGTTTTAGGGGATCATCATGACACAGGCTGAACAGATTACCGACGAATTGGTTGATCTTTTTGTCAAGAAACTTAAAGAGAGGCTCGGTAATCGACTAATTAGAATAATTTTATTCGGTTCCAGGGCCAGAGGAGACTATCATCCGGATTCCGACTATGACTTTCTCGTAATCGTCGATGAGGTAACCCCAGAAGTTAACGAAGCCATAGATGATCTCTCAGGCGAATTCCTTTATGAGTATAGTAAATTATTTCCTGTTATCGCGGTTTCGGAAAAACGATTTGCAAACGAAAAATATAACCCCCTTTATATGAATATCAGAAAAGAGGGGGTTACCCTATGAGCATGCAGGATCAGCTTGCTCTGATTATGAAAAAGGCCAACCGGTCTTTGGATGCTGCAAAGCGGAACTTTGATGCAGGAGATTACGACTTTGCATCCTCCAGGGCCTATTACGCAGCCTTCTATGCAGTGGAAGCGGTTCTTGTGACAAAAGAGCTTTCTTTTTCCAAGCATTCGGCTGTTATCAGTGCCTTCAATCAGCATTTTGTAAAGACCGGACGGTTTCCAAAAGAGCTTGGGAAGTTATTGGCAAGACTGTTTCGCCAAAGACAGCTTGGAGATTATGCATTTGATCTGGCCATTCCCAAAGAGGACGCTCAAGAAGATCTGGATGCCGCAAAGATGATTATTGAAGCAATCGAGGCATATCTCAGCCAGAAAAAATTTATAGGAGCGTAGCAATGGCTGAGCACCTTAAACCCTGGTACGCAGTTGCTACTCCCCACAAGGATATTCGTGAAGGCCGCCTTGAGGAAGCCGTCTTCGCGACGGCGGTCGACGATATCAAGCACCGCCTGTCCCTCGTCATTGATCAGACCGTGATTTTCAAGCGTCCTGGACAGCAGGGACAAGTACCTGTTGCAGTTCCTTTGTGCCTTTCTCGGCCAGTCGTTTCTGGTTGAGGGAATAGCCCTTGACCAAGTGGTCCTTGAGTGCCGCGGTTGCCCAGATGCGGAACCGGGTGCCGCGCCGGGACTTCACCCGGTACCCCACAGAGATGATGACGTCGAGGTTATAGAAGTTGGTCTGGTACATTTTGCCGTCAGCGGCAGCTGTCCGGAATTTCCGGACAACTGCCGCTTCCTCCAACTCACCTTCCTTAAAGACGTTGC